>JAITTA010000267.1 GCA_031287395.1 Dysgonamonadaceae bacterium
CACATAAAGCTTATTTGGGAATTAATACAACGCTTTAAGAATTAAGAATTTACAGAGACTGATTATATGAAACCACAAAACAACAAAGAAATTTATCAAAGTTACTGGGAATTTTCCGGTTACTTGGCCGCTTGCGTCTTGGTCGGCGTCCTCATTTACTTTTTCTACACACAAACCGTAGAAACGGAAGTGAATCGCATTGTTGACAAGACCGAAGAGTACGACAGAATTTATGTCCGGCAAAACGAACTGGCCGACCGTATCGACTCGCTCTACCTGTATGCCGGTATGTTCAACACGAACATGAACGACGCCCTGCTGATGAATGCCGTCAGCAAACGCAAGCAGGACATCATGTCGTCCATAGAAGACATGAACAGCCGGGATGTACGTATGTGTCAAAAACTGATGAGTGAAGTGAATACATTTCTCAGCATCAAAGATTCGATCCGAATGATGAAACAGGAGGAAGATTTGGTTCTCAACGACCTTCGGAAATGTATTGACGATAACAAACAAACCACCCGCAAATTGACAATCGGCGGAATCACCCTTGAAAAATAATCGATTATGACAGAAGAAAAATTAAAAAACACGAAGAACCGGCACGAACGTGTCACCGGTTTTGTTTATGTAGCGTTGTTGTTTATTGTAACAACTGTTCTCTGTTGTTTGTGCCTTTCTTATTACTCCGGCAGCAACAAGACCGGCACACGGAAAGAATTTGCCATTGTTAAAATGGATCGTATCCGGCAGTTCCAAACCATCCAAAGCGATGAAATGGTAGTCGTGGATTCCATTTACAACCGGATTAAAGCGTTTAATCCGAAAGTACAGGCCAGTTACGAAGAAAGCGACATCAAGTATTACCTGAACGACATCAAAAGTCTGTACGAGAAAAATGCTTATGACAAGCGTTACAAGATATTTTTTCAGGTATCCGCTTTCTACAATATGTGGTTTGCCGACCGGAAAGAACTGTGGAGTAAGGAACAGAACATTGCCCTGTTCAAGAAAAATCTGGAAAATTGCGAAATCGGACTTCAAAAAAAGCAGGATGAATTAAAAAATAAAAAATAAATATGGGAAAGTTATCAAATTACCGGATTTATATAGTCATAGCCACCCTCCTGGTCTGTGTGGGTTTGGTTTTTATTGTCCGTTCCTGCATATCCGGCAGGGAAATCCAAGCCACAGTCAGCCCGGCAGATATTGAATCAGGCCTCCCTGTTCAGTATGCCGACAGTACCAAAGGAGCCAATACCTGGTTATGGGAGTTTGGCAATGGAGATACCTCGTCCGAACCAAGCGGAATGTATGTATATAAAGAATTGGGAAAATACCAGATACGGTTGACCGTTGACGGCAAACTCGAAAAGAAATTCATTATCAATATCCGTCCCAACCAGAAGGAAAACAATTCGGAACAGCTGATTCAAATTATAGCGCCGGCCACCGGCTTGCAGGGCGAATACATTATTTTCAGGGGCGAAGGCAGCTCGAAAGAGTGGCGTTGGGAATTTGGCGAAACGGGCGTGGTGGATGCCCGGGAGAAAACAGCCATTTATCAATATACCGACCCCGGAATGTATGAAGTGCTGTTGACCACAGAAGAAACCCAATACCCCATTCGCCATACGATTAAGATAGAAGGACAATATACGGATAACGATACCACCGACATCGAATCCATGATAGGATACGCCATACGGGAAAAGTTGCAGGCCATCGTTGACCAGAAATCATTCAACAAAAATTACAACGACATCCTGACCAACTATTTATGTAATAAAAATCCGAATACACTGGTGGTAGTCAATAATACAAAAAAGAATGATTTCTATTCGTATTGCCAGGGCTTGCGGATCATTGGACGAAAGAAAGTGACCATCGAAAAAGTACTGATTGAAATGGACGATGAGAATGATTATTGTATCAATAAATTGATTGTTATTCAGACAGATACGGAATAATTGGAAAGATTATTAATGAAATAAAAATAAAATTATGTTTGCACACAAAACTTATTTGAAAATCGGGGATTTTACAGGCACCGATTTTATGTCGCTGATTAAGGGCGGGTATGAACTTGCCGGTTTTGAATTTTCGTTCCAACAAGGGATGGACGATACGGGAAAAGCATCTACGGAGGTATATGGTGGAACCTTGTCGATGACCTTGCCGATGCTTCCGCCAAAAGCAATTATTGAATGGGCGCTCAATTCGCGCAAATACAATAAAGGAGTGATTGTGGTATTGGACGAAGAAAATGTACCGCAGGAAAAAATCCTGTTTGATAATGCGGCATGTATCAGTATGGGGATTGATTATACGCAAAAAGGAGAATCGTATATTACCACTTCATTAGTTCTTCAGGCAGAGCAACTGATATTCGGCAACGGATTGGATTTTGATAATTTTTGGGTAAAATAACTTTATAATTAAATAATTATGGCACTGAATTTATCAAGCTGGTCTAATCTTTTTACACAGATAGACACACATGTAGAAGCTACCTTTGTTTTAGATGGGAAAGAATACGATATAGAACATTTTGGAATTAATTTTGCTCAGGAAGTGGATCATAAGGGACAACCGCAAAATGAAATGAAAGGCGGACAAATCTCCATTACATTGACTCAATCCATTGGCGACAACATTTACGATTGGGCAAAAAGGGCCAATAAACAGAAACCGGGTAAAATACTTTTCAAATCCAAAACGGCAGGTACGGTACTGGAAATTGCGTTTTTGAATGCAAGCTGTGTGAGTTTACAGCATAAAATAAATGCGATGACCGGAACGGAAACTTCACTTACGATAGCACCGGAAAAAGTAACATTGAATGGGATTACACATGATAATAGATGGAGGGAATAAATTATGCCGGCAAAAATATCGCAAGCAGAATTTGAATACAGGTGCAAATTAGGCATATTTGAAGATGTCCTCGTGGAAGGATTGGGATATATTTTCTGGACTTCCAGAATGGCATTAATGATTCGAACAATACAAGGTTGCAAGCAACGTTCATACGAATTGAATCACACTTATTTTTTGGGAACCGACAAAGTAGCTATCGTTATGCCTGCCTATCTTGACCCTGATTTTGAAACAAGAAGAAAAGAATCGGAAAACAAGTTATTGGCGTTGTTTAAAAAGCATTATACCTATCCGTCTGGTATGTTGGATAAGGAAAAATACGGAAAAGTAGAACGGGATATAAACGAAGATACGCTATCTTTGGCATGTGAAACGACTCCGGTTCCTTTTGGGATATATCATTCGAAT
>JAITTA010000310.1 GCA_031287395.1 Dysgonamonadaceae bacterium
ATCGGAATTGGATGTGGCTGTAAACCGTGATAATGACAAACAAATAGCCTATACCAACGAATTGAAAAAATTGCAGTACGAACGCTACATGACTGTTGCTTCGGTGATGGCTTCGCTTCAGGAAAAACAACAATATGGAATTACCATGTGGGGAGTGGGAGATACGGATTCTTATCTGTATTCCAATCCCGACTGGCCGCTGCCTTTCGATGAAAACTACCAACGTAAAAAAGCATATGATGGTTTGATTGACGGATTTAAATAATAACTTTACAGTCTGAACCGATAATTCATTGTAATGAAACCTTTTTTGCTAATCCTGTTATTGGCGGTCTGTCCGTCTATTTGTGCGCAGCAAATCCGTCATCTGGGTGTAGATAACGGTTTGAACGGACGACAGGCCTATAATTTCCAGCAGGACAAAAAAGGTTTTATATGGATTTCTACCCGTTTTGGAATCGATCGTTACGACGGAAATAAAATCAAAAATTACCCGCTTCAAATTCTGAATAAAAAAAACTACCCAACCCGCATTTTTAAGGTCATAATGGACCGGAATGTCGAATTGTGGGCGTACACGGAAAGGGGGGCTATTTATCATTACAATGAAATGAAAGATTGTTTTGATTTATACAAAAATCTGGAATTATACCTTCGTTGCACCCATTTCGACCGTCAAAACAAATTATGGATAGCCTCTAAATCGGATATCGGATTTCTAAAGAACGATAGTCTGCGAATGTTGAATTCTACTTTGTTGAATTCTTTGGAAATCAAGTCGTTCAGTGATTTTGACGAAAAAAATTTTTTAGTAATTACCAATAAGGACATTCTGAAATTCAATCCTGAAAATCAGGAATTTTTATCTGTCTTTGACGATATGACCTTAAGCAAAATATCCGAAATCGATATCGAATCGGCTTATTATGAGCCGGGCAATCAACACTTGTGGATTGGAACGGTTTCTTCCGGAGTTTATTTATACCGTATCCGGGATATGAAACTTATTTTAGTTTCGGATACGCAATTGTTTAAAAATCCGGTCCTGACGATTTCTCCTTTCGATGAATTTCGTCTGTTTGTAGGTACTGATGGCTCCGGAGCCTGGTTGATAGACCAGGAACGACTTACGGTGATCCGGTCATACAGACAGGAAGAAGGCTTGGATTTCCCTTTAAGCGGAGATGGAATTTATGATATTTTCCGGGACCGGGACGGACGCATCTGGATGTCGACATATTCCGACGGCGTGAACATCCTTGATTTCAGCAGGCAGGGATTCCAAATCATGCGGCATGAGAAGAACAATCCGAATTCGCTTCCGAAAGATATTGTAAGCAGCATCATGGAAGATCATTCGGGAAATTTATGGTTTGCATCCAACAGTGGCTTGAGTTTACTCGATAACCGCACGAAGGAATGGCAACACTTTTTATCCGGGAAAAATGTGCTGACAGTTTATCAGGATTCCCGCGGGAAAATTTGGGTTGGGACTTATTCTTCGGGTGTTTATCAGATAAACGAGCACGGACGGATACAGAAACATTTCTTCCGGCAACAGGGACGAACCGATTGTCTTGGGACAAATTTTATTTATACCATATTTGAAGATACTCGCGGAAATATTTGGTTTGGCGGGAAAAAAGGGCGTATCAGTAAATACGAAACATCAAACGACCGGTTTATTCAGTTTCCGTTGAGCCAGATTAACAGTATTATTCAAAAGAATGAAAAACAAATATTCGTCGCAACCGAGCATGGCGTTTATGAATTTGATATAGAAACGAATGTCCACCGCGGTTGTGATTTCAGTCTGAATTTGAAAAGCCGCTATATTTGCGATATGCACAGGGAATCGGACTCGATATTCTGGTTTGCCAGTTATGGCGCAGGCCTGATCCGTTGTAATATACAGACCGGAAAAATTGATTATTTCGGAAAAGAAAAAAGATTGGCTTCCGATATCGTTTACGCCCTGCTGACCGACAATGAAGGCAATTTCTGGGTCAGCGCCGAAAATGGGATCAGCAAACTGAATCCGAAAACAAGTGCGGTTACAAATTTTACAGAAGGAGACGGACTGTCCGGAAATCGTTTCCGGCAGACTTCAAAAACAAAAACGGATTCCGGTACTTTGTACTTTGGTTCCTATACGGGAGTTACTTTCTTTGATCCGGCTAAAATTATTTTAAGAAAAAACAGTTGCTCTCTTGTGTTGCTTAATCTCAGCCTGTTCAACAAAATCAGCCTGCCTGGAGAAGAAAATTCTCCTCTCAAAAAACCTCTCGACGACACCGAAGAAATCAGGATGGATTATACGAAACATTCGTTTTCGCTCGATTTCACTACCATTGAGTTTTCACCGGGATACGAACGAAAATATTTGTGGAAATTGGAAGGACTAGACCCGGATTGGATTGGGCCTGCTTCGGAAAATGTAGTCAACTATACGAATTTATCTCCTCAAACCTATATTTTCAGGGTAAAAGCAATCGACGGCAATAACGAAGTATTGGATGAAAGATCCCTGAAAATCGTCATTACTCCTCCTTTCTGGAGAACCACCTGGGCTTGGATGTTATTCCTGGTATTGTTTACAGGAATTGCCTACTGGATTTATTTGTATACGAGGAACCGGTATGAAAAACAACAGACGGAAGAGAAAATCAGATTCTTTATCAATACCACCCACGATATTCGCACCCCATTGACATTAATCAACGCCCCTCTTTATGAATTGAAGGAAAAGATAGAATTGAATTCCTGGAATAAATACCTGATAGACCTGATTACAGGTAATTTGGACTCAATCAATAAAATGATATCCCAATTGTTGGATTTTCAGAAAGTCTATGAGTCGAAAGAACAAATGGCCGTTAACAAATGGAATGTAAATAACTACCTGACCGACAAAGTGATGAGTTGGAAACCGGCAGCTATTCAGAAACAATTGGAACTGGATTTGGAATTGCCTGAATTTCAGCTGTTTGAATGGTTTGATGGGGAAAAAATGGATAAAATACTTTCTAATCTGATATCCAATGCCATAAAATACACTCCACCCCATGGACATATCCGGGTGAGTTTGTCCCTCAATCCGAATTTCTGGCAGATCACCGTGAAAGATGATGGAATCGGGATTCCGCAAAAAGAAAAAAAATACTTGTTTAAACGATTTTTCAGAGCCGACAATGCCGTCAATTCACAAGCAACAGGATCGGGATTGGGATTGCTGCTGGTTAAGGAATACATCCATTTACACGGAGGAGAAATCAGAGTGAATAGCGTCGAAAATAAGGGATCGGAATTTTTTATCCGTTTCAAACATGGTTCCGATCATTTCAGGAACAGTGTATTACTCGATAATACCAACGTTCCGATTGTTCCGGAAAATGCCTTGCCCGAAGTGGAAGACCCAATGGATAAAATGAAAATTAAATTGTTGATTGTAGAAGACAACAACGATTTGAAAGAATACTTAAAACTTTCGCTCAGTCATTATTATAAGACATTTGCAACATCTAACGGAAAGGAAGCCTGGGAGCAGATTTTTTCGCTGAATCCCGATATGATTGTTTCCGACCTGAACATGCCTGAAATGAATGGTTTGGTTCTTTGTGAGAAGGTTAAGTCGACTTTCGAAACATCCCATATTCCGGTGATCCTTCTCACAGTGCAGACTGATAAAAAGAAGGTGGAAGAAGGGTTGAAAACAGGTGCGGACGATTACATCCTGAAACCGTTTGATGTACAGTACCTGAAAATAAAAATCGATAACCTCATCAATAATCGTAAAATTCTGAGGAGCAAGTTTCTGGATGTGGACAAATCGGATTCCGGCGAAGCCTGTGAAAATAAATTCAATCGGGAATTCATTCAAAAGTCAACGGCAATCATAGAAGAACACATCATGGATTCGAAATTTTCAATCGCCGACTTTTCGAAAGAAATGGGAATGAGCCGTTCTTTATTATATACTAAATTCAATTCCGTCACCGGATATTCTCCGAACGACTTCATCAAAATCGTCCGGATGAAAAAGGCCGTCCGGCTTTTCCAGGAAAAAAAATATTCCATCAATGAAGTGGCCTGCATGGTTGGCTTTGATGAACCCGGATATTTTGCAACCTGTTTCAGAAAAATTTACGGGAAATCGCCCCGTCGGTTCATTGAGGAGAATTTATAGAAAAAAAGTCCTTATTCCGTGTGTTTTATGGTTTTATTAAACTCTGCCATATCAATGGAATACAATTCATTACTCGCTTCGTTGTCTTTCTTCCCGCCGATAATATATAATTTCCCCTCGGCATATACCATGGAAGCTAACGGTACATTGATGCTTATCATATAGAATCCCTCCGTTTGTTTTGTTTGAGTATTATAAACCTGGATATGGAATCCGTCGAGAATGTATATTTTATGGTCGTGAGCAACAATGGCTCCCCTCTCAACAGGGTCTAACAACTTACCTCCGTCCGTCCATTGTCCTGTTGTAATGTCATATATTTCCACTTCGTCCAGTGACGCATTTCGGAAACCGCCTACAACATAAACAGCAGAATCGATTAATACCGCCTGCGCCTCTTTTCCTTTCGGCATAGTACCCAGATCGTACCAATAACCCGATGACAAATTGTACAGGTGCATTTTGTCGGAGTACGCTTTTTGTCCGCCCTCACGTTTCCGGATAGACCCACCCATCACTATAATATTGTCTTTATACAGTACGGAAGCGAAATTAGCTGCCTGATGGGGATTCATTTTGTCAATCAAAACGGTGTCCCGTAAACGGTCGTATATATCGATGGTTTCGACCAGATACTCGCGCTTTTTGTGTGACCGGAAGTTGCCGATAACTCCACTCAATCGTGTACCTCCAATGATATAAAGCCGTCCGGATGCGGGGTGCAGGTGCACGCGATGGTATGCCCGTTTGGTAAAAGACAGGGGACTTATTTCCCAGGTTCCTGCCGCTATATCGTAACTTTGTAACCGGCCGTTAAACCGGAACCATACATTCTTCATTATCGGCTTTTGACTTATAATATCTACCCCTTTATTGATAGTTTCATCTCCTCCGGCGACATAAATTTTCCCGTCAGCAGCCACTGCATCGCTTGCATATACTCCGACGGGCATATCGGCTAATTTCTTACAACTAAGTTCGGATTGCAGTTCCTGCGAGCCGGTTACTACCACATCCCGCAATTGCTGGATATCTGTTGTCAATTCCGCCGTGAAATTATTCCGCTTGAAATCGGCATAACGGATTATCAATCTTGAATAACCGACATAAAAAACTGTTATTGTATCGTTATCGTGTAATGAATGAGGCAATAAGAACAGACCTTTTGTGTCGGTAATGGCAACCGTTTTGTCATTTATTACAATAGTTGCTCCGGCCAAAGGTTCCCGCAACAGACTGTCCAAGACAATTCCTTTGTTCTCCTGGGCGGTACAGGCAAAATAAAAACAAAAATAAAGCAATACCAACAGAATGCCTCTATTCATGAATAAAAACATAGTCATAGAATAGTCATTAATTTTATA
>JAITTA010000321.1 GCA_031287395.1 Dysgonamonadaceae bacterium
CGTCACAACGAATTGCCCAAAGAAAGAGCGGAGTTTTATATTGCTCAAAAAGTAGGTGCAATCCTGGAGGACGATAATCAGAACGGTCTGGCTCACTTTTTGGAACACATGTGTTTTAACGGGACAAAGCATTTCCCCGGTAAAAATCTGATCAATTATTTGGAAACCATCGGCGTGAAGTTCGGAGCGAATTTGAATGCCTATACTTCTA
Organism: Dysgonamonadaceae bacterium; assembly: GCA_031287395.1. GTDB lineage: Bacteria > Bacteroidota > Bacteroidia > Bacteroidales > Azobacteroidaceae > BNXB01. The sequence continues at coordinate 212 of JAITTA010000321.1, forward strand.
TGGATCAGACTGTTTATAATATTACCGATGTTCCCGTTACTCGTGAAGGTGTCATCGACTCCTGTCTTCTAATTCTTCATGACTGGTCCAGCGCTTTGACGCTCGACCCCGTAGAAATAGACAAAGAGCGCGGTGTTATCCGGGAAGAAATGCGTTCTTACGGTGGGGCGGGTTTCCGTATCAGGGAACAGATATATCCTCAGATTCTGCCGGATAACCAGTATTCAAAGCGTAATGTGATCGGTACGGAACAAGTCATCATGAATTTTAAACCGCAGGAACTCCGGGATTATTATCATAAGTGGTACCGTCCCGATTTGCAGGGTTTGATTATTGTCGGAGATATTGACCCCGATCAGATTGAAGCTAAAATCAAAGCGCTGTTTGCCGATGTGCCGAAACCGGTAAATCCTGCCGAACGTATTTATTTTCCCGTTGCCGACAATGTAGAACCCCTGATCGGTATTGCTACCGACAAAGAAGCTACGGGGAGCAGCATTTCTATTGACTTCAAGCAGGAGATTTTGCCCGAAGAAGTGAAAGCTACGGCAGCAGGAATCATTGTGGACTATCTGAATTCCGCTGCATCCGAAATGTTGAATAACCGTCTGGAAGAAATTGTACAAAAGGCGAATCCTCCTTTTATTTATGCCGGTTCGTATTATGGATCTTTTGCCGGAACCCAGACGAAAGATGCTCGTGAAATTTATGCTTCCGTAAAGGAGAATGATGTGGAAAGCGCATTAAAATCTATTTCCAGGGAGATCGAAAGGGTCAATAAACATGGATTCTCAGCTTCGGAATATACCCGTACCCGTACAAATATCTTGAAACGTTATGAGAATTCCTACAAGGAAAGGGATAAAAACCGTCATAGAAGTTATACCAATACTTATGTGAATCATTTCCTTAGAGGAGGAACCGCTCCAGGTATTGAATATACTTATAACCTGATGAATACGGTTGCTCCCGGTATTACTGTCGAAATGGTGAATCAGCATATTCAAAGTATGCTGGGAGAAAATAATATCGTAATCACACTTACAGCACCGGAAAAGGAAGGAGTAATCGTTCCGGCAAAAGATCAACTACTTGCCTGGTTCAATGAAGCCCGGAAAGAAGATATCCAACCTTACGAAGACAAAGTGAGCGACGAGCCTTTGATGAAAGATATTCCCAAAGGAGGAACGATTAAATCGGAAAAGAAAGATCCGCAATTCGGGACAACGAACTTTGTTCTTTCCAACGGTGTAAAGGTAATCCTTAAGTCGACTGATTTTAAGGACGATGAAATTCTGATGACAGCAACCAGTCCCGGTGGTAGTACGCTTTTTCCCGAATCGGAAATGGTAAATATCAAAGTTTATAATAATGTGGGAAATTTAGGCGGTTTGGGAACTTTCAGTGCAACGGATCTGGATAAAGTCTTGACAGGTAAGAAAGTTTCGGTTTATCCGACCATCTCGTTGAGAGATGAAGGACTAAGCGGTTCTTCGTCCGTCAAGGATTTTGAAACCCTGTTGCAATTGGTTTATTTGAATTTTACAGCTCCCAGAATGGATCAGGAAGTTTTTGAATCCTATAAATCCAGAATGAAATCCGCTTTGGAAAGCCAGTTGGCCTCTCCGAACATCGCCTTGAACGATACCTTGTCGAAAGTTGCTTACAAAAATTGGGAAAGAGCCCGCCGTATTACAGCCGAAGACTTGGAAAAAGTTAATTATCAATTGATTATGGATTGGAGAAAAGACCGGTATAAAGATGCGAGCGATTTTACTTTTATTTTTGTCGGAAATATCAATCCCGATAGCGCCAAGACTATGATTGCTCAGTATTTGGGAGCGTTGCCTTCAATTAACAGAAAAGAAACTGCGGTCAAAGTAGAAACCGGATATAAAACGGGAATGATCAAAAACGATTTCAACAAAGAAATGAAAGATCCTAAAACCACAGTTGTCGATATTTATAGCGGTAAGATGGATGCAACCATGGTTGACCGGGTGAAAATGGATATGCTGGTACAGATCCTCCGGTTGGTTTATACCGAAAAAATAAGGGAAGATGAAGGTGGTACTTATGGTGTCGGAGTCAGTGGCGGTATCTCAACATTCCCGGAAAAATCGGCTACCGTATTTATCAATTTTGAAACAAATGCGGAAAAGAAAGATCATTTGAATGGCATCGTTCTGAAAGAATTTCAGGCTTTGGCTGATAATGGACCAAGAGAGGCCGATTTTCAAAAAACAAAAGAATCGATGTTGAAAAACTACCAGCAAAATTTGAAGGAAAATTCCTATTGGAATGGTGTAATCGCCAATTTCTACAGAGATGGATATGACAGCTATGCCCATTACGAAAAAACGGTAAATGCAATGAAACTCTCGGATATTCAAACTGTCGCAAAGGAATTGTTGAATCAAAAGAATTTGATTCAGGTGATCATGACAGGTGTGAAAAATTAAATTTTATATGTCCTGAAATAATTTTCATTTTAGCAGGGATCTCAGATCCCTGCTAAAATAATCAAGATGATGTAATTTCTGAGCCTTTCCGGTTTTTTGTGTAAATTTGAAAATACTTTTAAATTTAGGTGGTTATGACAAGTGTAAAATAAAGCTTATATTTGTAGTCATTATGACTACGGATATAAAAATAAACAAGTCTTTACTGCCGTTATCCTGGCTTTATGGTTTGGGAGTATGGTTCAGAAATAAATTCTTCGACTGGGGAATACTTCCCGGCGAAGAGTTTTCCGTTCCTGTTATTTCTGTTGGGAATATTGCTGTAGGCGGAACAGGTAAGACGCCTCATACCGAATACCTGATTCGTTTGTTATCTCCTAAAATTAAAATTGCAGTATTGAGCCGTGGATACAAACGGAAAACTTCGGGATTCGTTCTGGCTGACGAAAATTCCGATAGCTTGAGTCTGGGAGATGAGCCGTTCCAGATATACCGTAAATTTCCGGAAATCCTGGTGGCTGTCGATGGGAATCGTCGTCGTGGAATTACCAATCTGTTGGCCTTATCAAAAGATAAACGACCGGATGTGATTCTTCTGGACGATGCATTTCAGCATCGTTATGTCAAGCCTTCCATCTCGATTTTACTCATCGACAGTAATCGTTTGCCGTATGAAGACAAACTGCTTCCTGCCGGCCGGTTGAGAGAGCCTGTAAAGAACAAGTCCCGCGCGGAAATCATTATTGTAACAAAGTGTTCCGAGGAATTCAAACCGATCGATTACCGGGTGATAGGGAAAAATCTTGATTTATATCCGTATCAGTCCCTGTTTTTTACATCGTTCCGGTATGGAAAATTAATCCCTGTATTTTCTTCCGGCCGGGTCAATAACAATCCGAAATCTTTGGATGATATCAAACTCGGAACAATCCGTGTTTTATTGATTACAGGAATTGCATCGCCACAAAGTTTGATTAAGGAATTGAATAAATATTCAAAGCATGTGGATACTTTGATATATCCGGATCATCACGCATTCTCGAATGAAGATATGGTGGAGATAAAGCAAAAATTCGATATGATTTCCGGTGAAAATAAAATCATTATTACCACGGAAAAGGATGCTGTCCGGTTAACGGATTGTCCGAATATAAGTGAAAGTGTTAAGAAAGCGCTTTATTATTTACCGATAGAAGTTATTTTCAATCCGGAACAGGAATGTATGTTTAAACAAAAAATAGAAAATTATGTTGGAAACATTAAAGCAAACGGTATCATGGCTTAGGCCCAGGATACCGGAAACGACAAAAGCCGGAGTCATCCTGGGAACGGGACTGGGAGAATTGGTGCATAGCATTAGCGATAAAACGGAAATCCCTTATGAAACGATTCCGAATTTTCCGGTATCGACTGTAGAAGGACACAGTGGAAAGTTAATCGTCGGAAAGTTGGGAGGTAAAGACATTGTAGCTATGCAGGGACGTTTCCATTTTTATGAAGGTTATAGCATGAAAGAGGTGACTTTTCCTATTCGTGTCATGCAGTTTTTGGGAATCAAATACCTGTTTGTATCCAATGCTGCGGGAGGGATGAACGGGAGCTTTGATATCGGAGACATCATGTTGATTGAAGACCACATCAACTTATTTCCGGAACATCCTTTACGTGGTAAAAATCTTCCGGAATTCGGTACCCGTTTTCCGGATATGAGTGAAGCATACGATCCCGAATTGAGGGAATCAGCCATTCGGATTGCAACCCAAAATAATATCAAATTGCAGCATGGAGTGTATGTCGGTACTTCCGGACCTACTTTTGAAACTCCGGCCGAGTACCATTTTTTCAAAATCATCGGAGGAGACGCCGTGGGAATGTCCACTGTTCCGGAGGTGATTGTCGCCAATCACGGAAGAATGAAAGTACTGGCATTTTCCATTATAACCGATTTGGGCGTCGTTGGGAAAATTGTGAAAGTAACGCATGAGGAGGTTCAGGAAGCGGCAAAAATAGCTCAGCCTAAAATGGCGTTTATTATGCAGGAAGTGATAAAACAATTGTGAAACGAGTATGTACATGACCATGGCGGTGT
>JAITTA010000064.1 GCA_031287395.1 Dysgonamonadaceae bacterium
GAATTAATAATCGGTTGCATAATACTACATTTTTTATTAAATAATGAATCATGAATTATTTTTGCAAATTTATTTGTATTTACAATATAAATCAAACTGATAATTTCTATCTTTGCATAGATAAAATCTATGGTACAACAGTATAACAATGTAAAAACATGAACATTCAACAATTGGAATATGTGATTGCAGTCGATCGGTACCGGCATTTTGGCAAGGCTGCGGAAGCTTGTTGTGTGACTCAGCCGACATTGAGTATGATGATACGGAAGCTGGAGGAAGAGTTAGGAGTTCAAATTTTTGATCGTTCGGATTTACCGGTGGAACCTACATCCATAGGTAAATGTATTATTGAACAGGCTAAAGTTTCCTTGAAAAGTCTTAATAAAATAAAGGAAATGGTTGAGAATGAGCGACAAATACTTACCGGAAATTTCAATCTGGGAATTATTCCGACGATTGCTCCTTATCTTGTGCCGGAACTATTGCGTCGGAAAGAAATACAGTACAAGGAGATCGCATTGGTACTCAAAGAAAATACCACTGCCAATATTATTTCCGATATTCTTCAGGGAACACTTGACGGAGGCCTGATGGCAGGTCCTTTGGAGCATCCGGATTTGGTGGAGTATCCGGTTTATTATGAGAAATTTTATGCTTATGTTTCTCCTTTGGACCGTTCATATACCGATAAAGAAATTGATTTGGATGCGATCAATATCAATAATGTATGGTTGTTAGAGAGCGTACACTGCCTCCGTGGGCAAATTGAGCGACTCTGTCAAATGAAAAAAATGGTCTCGGAAGGTCATTCTCCGGTTCGATATGAAGCCGGGAGCATCGATACTTTGATTAACGTTGTGGATCTGAATTCCGGAATTACAATTGTCCCGGAAATGTCGGCGATGAGTTTAAGCGAAGAAAGGCAGGAGAATCTCAGGGAATTCAAGGATCTGACAGCCGTGCGGGAGGTTTCTCTGGTAGTAAGTAAAGAGTACATCCGCCAAAATATGTTGAGTAAAATCCTGGAAATCGTAGGTGATTCCGTACCAAAGTCAATGAAGAACCCGGATTTGAAAAAATTTGTGATAGGTTTGTAAGATTTTTAAGTTTTATTGTTATTTTTGATGTCGATTTGTTGAAATTTTATTATTATTAATATATGAAGACTACAATTTTTACATTATTATTCGCTGTGTGTTGCGCTGTCAACTTGCAGGCTCAGAAAGACAACGTGCTTTCAAAACAGGAACAAAAGAACGGATGGACGCTTCTATTTGATGGTAAATCGTTCGATGGATGGAGAAAATGCAATTCCGATCAAATGGCTTCCAATTGGAAGATAGACCAGAATTCAATGAAAGTGGAACGTGGAGAAAAGGCCGGAAGCGGACAAGGCGGAGATATCTTGTTTGGTAAAAAACAGTACAAAAATTTTGAGTTATCGATTGATTGGAAGATTGAAAAGGGTGGAAATTCCGGAATCTTTTATTACGTGGTGGAATATCCCGGAAAGCCGATTTATTACGCTGCTCCCGAGATTCAGGTACTGGATAACTGGTATGCTTCCGATAATAAATTGGCGAATCACCTTGCCGGATCGCTTTACGACATGATTCCTGCATTGCCTCAAAATGCAAAACCGGCCGGAGAATGGAATACCATTGTTATCCGGGTGGAGAACGGAAAAGCTACTCATATTCAAAATGGAGTAAAGGTAGTGGAATACGAGATTTGGACTCCGGAGTGGAAAGATCTTGTTGCAAAGAGTAAGTTTAAAGATTGGCCGGGCTTCAAAGACGGACCTGCAAAAGAAGGTTATATCGGCTTACAGGATCATGGATACGACTGCTGGTTTAAAAACATCAAAATCAGAGAATTATAATTTTTTATTCCACGCAGATTACACAAATATGCGACAAACACCTCCTCACGTTTGCAACACGAGGACATTATATGTGGAATCTGTGTGGAGTCTGAAACAAAAAATTAGGCATATTCTTTATTTATTGAATATGCCTAATTTATGGAAAAGGGTAGCTAATGGATAAAAAACGACCTATCGGAATTTACTCCTCCAACAGAAGTTCCAGAATCTGGCATGCTGCTGTGGTTACAGGAGATCCTGGTCCGAAGATGGCAGCAACCCCTGCTCTGTACAGGAAGTCGTAGTCCTGTGCGGGAATTACACCTCCTGCAATGACCAAAATATCTTCACGGCCCAGTTTTTTCAATTCGGCAATAACCTGTGGAACCAAAGTCTTGTGTCCTGCAGCCAGTGAAGAAACCCCAAGTACATGGACGTCGTTCTCAACCGCCTGACGTGCCGCTTCTTCCGGGGTCTGGAACAAAGGTCCCATATCCACATCGAATCCGCAATCGGCATAACCGGTTGCTACGACTTTTGCACCACGGTCGTGACCATCCTGGCCCATTTTGGCGACCATAATACGAGGTTGACGACCTTCTTTCTTTGCAAATTTTTCCGCCAGTTCACAAGCACGTTGGAATGTCGGATCTTGTTTTGTTTCTGATGAATACACGCCTGAGATAGTTCTGATAATTGCTTTATAACGTCCGCATACTTCTTCGCATGCATCTGAGATTTCTCCCAGTGTTGCACGGACATGAGCAGCTTCCACTGCCAGTTCCAACAGATTTCCTTTACCGGTTTTTGCACATTCGGTAATGGCCTTCAGAGTTTTCCGTACGGTAGCTTCGTCCCGTTTTGAGCGTAATTCGTTCAAACGGCTGATTTGTTGTTCTCGTACAGCTGTATTGTCCACTTCGAGGATATCGATAGGATCTTCTTTTTCCAAACGGTATTTGTTTACTCCAATAATGGTTTGAGCTTCGGAATCGATTTTTGCCTGCGTTCGGGCGGCCGCTTCTTCGATACGCATTTTGGGAAGTCCCGTTTCAATAGCTTTAGCCATACCCCCCAGTTCTTCCACTTCCCGAATCAGTTTCCATGCTTTTTGAGCCAGTTCATGAGTAAGTGATTCTACGTAGTAAGAACCTGCCCAGGGATCGATTTCTTTGCAAATAGATGTTTCTTCCTGGATGTATATTTGGGTATTACGTGCAATACGTGCGGAGAAATCGGTAGGCAATGCAATGGCTTCGTCCAGGGCGTTGGTGTGTAAAGACTGGGTATGCCCCAAAGCGGCAGCCATCGCTTCGATGCAGGTACGTCCTACATTATTGAAAGGGTCTTGTTCGGTCAGTGACCAGCCGGAAGTTTGTGAATGAGTACGCAAAGCTAAAGATTTCGGGTTTTTAGCACCGAAACTTTTCACGATTTTAGCCCACAACAAACGAGCGGCGCGCATTTTTGCAATTTCCATGAAATGATTCATACCGATTGCCCAGAAAAACGACAAACGGGGAGCAAAAGCATCTACGTCGATACCGGCATTGATACCGGCACGGAGGTATTCCATCCCGTCGGCCAGAGTGTATGCCAATTCGATATCTGCAGTTGCACCGGCCTCCTGCATATGGTAACCGGAAATGGAAATAGAGTTGAATTTCGGCATTTTTTGTGAGGTGTACTCGAAAATGTCGGCAATGATGCGCATGGAGAATTCAGGCGGATAAATGTAGGTATTACGCACCATAAATTCTTTCAGAATATCATTTTGAATGGTTCCTGACATTTCTTCAAGCTTGGCTCCCTGTTCCAGTCCGGCATTGATATAAAAAGCCATAACCGGCAATACGGCTCCGTTCATGGTCATTGAAACCGACATGTCACGTAATGGAATCCCATCGAATAGGACTTTCATATTTTCGATTGTACAGATAGATACTCCGGCTTTACCTACATCGCCTACCACACGAGGATGATCGGCATCATAACCGCGATGGGTTGCGAGGTCAAATGCAACGGAGAGTCCTTTTTGTCCGGAAGCCAGGTTTCTGCGGTAGAATGCATTGGATTCTTCTGCCGTAGAAAAACCTGCATACTGACGGATAGTCCAGGGACGCATGGCATACATTCCCGTATATGGTCCACGGAGAAAAGGAGGTACACCGGATGCATAGTTCAGATGTTCCATTCCTTCCAGATCTTCTTTCGTATAAACCGGCTTCACGGGAATGTGTTCCGGTGTCAGCCAATTGGATTTAATTCCGTTGGTTTTCGACCATTCTGCAATATTTTGAGTTGCAAAACCGTCGGTACTGATAGTTATATTTTTGAAATTCGGTTTCATTGTTTAATTCCTAATTTATCGTTAAATGCTTTTAATGTTTCCAGCACATTGCTTCTGACATGGATGAATTTGTCGATTCCCTGAGCTTTGAGTTCTTCCATACATTCCGGAGCGCCTGCTACTACAAGGATTTCCTTTCCGTTTGTCAGCTTGTAGGCTTCGGGAGCAAATGTAGCGTATTCGTCGTCGCTGGAACAGAGTACAACAATATCCGCCTTGGCTTCGCGCGCTGCTTTTATACCGGCCTCAATTGTCTCAAAACCGAGGTTGTCGATTACCTGATAACCGGCACAGGCGAAGAAATTACAGGAGAACTGAGAACGGGCCAGACGCATGGCCAGATTCCCGATTGTCAACATGAATGCCTTCGGCGTTTTGCCCGATTTCTCGGTGGCCAGGCGTAGGGCCTCAAAATCGTGGGACAGGCGTTTCGAGTTCAAAGTTTCAATACCGTTTTCGTTTTTACTTTCACATCCGCATCCACAAAAACCGGCTTGGATTTTCTGAGCGGCTTTTTCAGTGAAATTGGGGAATTGATTGGTACCCAACAGGATTTCACGACGTTGTGAAACGGCTTTGAAACGGGTTGCTGCAGAAGCATTGATCGTTTTTTGTATTTCGCCTGATTTTATTAATTCATAGAATCCTTTTTCCTCGGTGTCCAAAAATAACTTCCAAGCCTCTTGAGCAATGGAGGCTGTCAGTGTTTCGATATAGTATGAACCTCCGGAAGCATCGACAATTTTATCCAGATGAGCTTCTTCTTTTAATAATAATTGTTGGTTCCGGGCAATTCTTTCGGAGAATTCATCCGGAGTTTTAAACGATTCGTCGAATGGAGAAACCATGATGGAATCGACGCCGGCAATACCCGCCGACATCGCTTCGGTTTGCGTACGGAGCATATTCACGTGAGCATCGAAAATCGTTTGGTTGAATTTTGATGTTTGGGCGAAGATATTCATTTTAGCAGCGCAACGACAGATTCCGGTTTCCGTTTTATTCGGACAATCGGGACTCGGACATTGGGGATCGTAAGCATTTACAATTTCGGACCATAACCAGCGGGCAGCTCTGAACTTGGCAATTTCCATGAAATAGTTGGAACCGATCCCAAAATTGAATTTGATCCTTTTGGCTGCAAGGGCAGGATCAACTCCGGTTTCGATTAATTTGGCAAGTACTGCATTTCCCCAGGCTAAAGCATAACCCAGTTCCTGAGTGATAAAAGCTCCCGCATTATTGAACAGATAAGCATTGATGCCGATTACACGGAACATCCGAAGCTCACGGGTAGCATTCACTGCCTCAGACATTTGTGTTATGGCATCTTCCACAACATGTCCTTTACGGAGTATCGGGCCGACAAAATCCATGTTGATGGATCCGGCGCATTTTGTCAGATCATACCCTTTGGATTTCAGGTAAGCAACAATTATTTTGACTAACTCCACCGATTTACGGCTGCAGGTTTTAAAGTTCAATTCCACACATTCGGCATGAATTCCTTCCAATAAAATAGAGATGTTTTCCGGCTTTACTTCTTCGCGTGGAATAATAAAGCCTAAGGATGTGATTCCTTTATTCAGGAGTCCCAGCGCTTTTTTGTTGGCTTTCGTAAAATCTTCCACAACGATATCCTGGCGAACGTACCAGTCGTTGTCGTTTTTTGTTCCGCGTACATAAGGGAATTGCCCGGGTAGTGAATCCGTTGTTTTGAGTCCGGCAATATCTTCTTCACGATAAAACGGCTTTACACTGAAGCCTTCATTGGTTTTCCAAACGAGCTTTTTCTCGAAATCGGCGCCTTTAAGATCAGCTACGATTTTTTCCATCCATGTGTCTGTCGAAACGGGAGGAAATTCCGAAAAAAGCTTTTCTTTCGAATTGCTCATAGATTTATTGATTATAAAATTATTTGGTGTTTTAGTAAATTGTTACAAAACTGATTGAACTTTACGCTTTCGCACCGCAAAAGTACAACATTTTGTTTATTTGGAAAAGTAAAATAATCAAAAGATTTATGATCTGAGCGCTAATATGGGAGTATCGGTATGGAACAACATTTTTCTGGCCATGCTTGGATTGATGATTCTTGCCAGCAGATTCCTTCGGTGAGTAGCTAAGGAGATGAAATCAATGGAATTTTTACGGATAAATTTTTCAAGGTTCAGTACAAAATCATTCGAATCAATTACCTCATACCGGATAATGATCTCCGGATATTGTTTTTCAAAATATTCTTTGATTCCGGCTAATTTGATTTCATGCCAGGCGTCTTGCCTGTTACTGATATGAAATAGATGGTATTCGATTGTATATCCGGAAAACATTTTGAACAGGGTATCGACGGCGATCAAATCTTTTTGCTCGAAACTGGTGCCGAAAGCAACTTGTTTTATTTCCGAGAAATTACGAAAAGGAGTATTTTCCGGTATTGCAAAAACAGGAAATTTAGCCATTTCAATAACTTCTGCAGTGACGCTTCCAATCAAATCGGCATCTTTTTGATTTTTTCCTCTCGTACCCATGATAATCATCAAGGGTTTGTATTCATTACTACAGGCTGTAATTTCTTCTTCCGGCAGGCCGTCTCTGAGAATGGTGGTGAACTTAACATCCGGCCAATGTCCGAAATTAATTTGGTTGCGGATAAATTCCGAAAATTCTTCCAGGTCTTTTTTCGCTTTTTCAGTCAGCTTGGAAATGGTCGCTTCATCGTGAGTCTGATATGAAAAAGTATCGTTCAGAGAAATCGTGGAAGGAAAATAGGGCGTAAAATAAGCGTGCATGATTATTATTTCTGAATGGACTCTGGCAGCATAATTGAACCCTATTTCACAGGCATGTTTAGAATATTGGGAAAAATCGACGGGAATGAGTATGGTTTTGGAAAGAGGTGTTGAAGTTTTGTTTGGTTGTTCCTCTTCGAACAGGTTTGTTGTTTCAATGATCTTTAATGCAGCCGGTAAATCACTCTCTTTGATTCGTACTCTGACTCCGGAAGAAACTACCGGCTGAATTAAATTGACGTTGTGAAGATACACTTCGATACCCTCGCTTTCCAGAAGCGTCTTCAAAAGCTGGGCTTTTTGAAAAGTATGAATTGCCAGAGTAATCAGTTTATCCTCCATCACAGTCTTTGTTTTTTTCTGTAAATTTGTTGATCTGAAAACTAAACGTTAGAATTTACGGAAGCTACCTTGTGAGTGGTTTCTCCCAGAATGATCAATGCTTTCTCAAGTATCTTCGGATCATCGAGCATCACAATGCCGCCGTCGGGACCCGGTTCAATATGTATGCCGCAACTTTTACCGTCTTTGTAATTGTATCCACCAAAATAATTCCGGACTGTTTCCACTGTAAGTCCTAATTCGTCGGCAATTTGGTGGATACTCCCATCGGGCAGCTTGTCCTTGATTCTGCGAAGTTCATTGAATGTTACTGTTTTCATGGTTACCTTTATTAATGGGTTGTTAAATTTAATTTTAAATTCACGCCTCTAACTTAATCAAAATAATGATATGAACAAATTATTTTTGTGAAATAAATGTTACAAATACATTTTTATTATTAAAGGGTTAATTTAACAAGCTGATTGTTAAATATTAAGAGAAATGTAATTATGAGAAAATAGGTACAATATACACCAAGTACCTCTTTGAAATTGTATCTCGGAATTACAGATTCATCTTTATCCTTTATAATCAGTTTTTTGCGTCCGTACAGGTAGAGTTTGTAAATCAGAATGCCGGTAAAGATTCCAATGAGGGCACCCGCAACAATGTCCGATATAAAATGCACTCCGAGATATATCCTGGAATAGGAGGTAATCAGAGCATGTGTAAAAAGCAACAATGAAAACCATTTATTCCTGAATAACAGGACGGTGAACGTCGCAAATCCGAAAGCATTCGAAGCATGGCTCGAAGCAAACCCGTACAATCCTCCCCTGTAACCGAATAAGATACGAACATGATCTTTAAAATCAGGATGATGAGTCGGTCTGTATCGCTCAATCATAGGCTTTAAAATCCCCGAGGCAACCTGATCACAAATAAGAATCACCAAAAACAAGGAGACAAAAATCAGAACATATTCTTTCCAATTATTTCTGTATTTATAAATAAATAGGATGAAAAAGCACAGATAAAGCGGAATCCAGGTAAATTTATAGGAAAATAACCATATGAAATGATCCATTAAACAGGAATCGCTTCCGTTCAAAGAATAAAAGAAAGATTCTTCGTAAGGGAGTATTTTTTCCAGCATTGAAATTTTGAATTTAAGTCGAATTTATTACAAAGTTACATGAAAAACTTGGGATTTCCAAGCGCAAGCAGATGAAAAAAGTTTAGCACAAAAAAGAGCGTCCGAAGCCGGGTATGGAACTCGCGCCATAAATCTTAGACCCGAAATGATTGAAAAAGACAAATCTTTTCATGCTATGTCCTAACAATTTATTTCTTTTAAACCGACCTTTGCATCCGAAGAATGATTATTTTGGAATTGAATAAAATGAAACGGGCATGTATCTTGTACATCAAAGAAAATGAACATGCAAGTTCCATACGACTTTTAAAACAAATAATGTACATATGAAACGAATAACTTTTATTGCTGCATTTTTAATTGCCGTATCGAATTTCACGGGAATTGCCGGGAACAATGAAGACAAAGAAAAAATGGAAACCGATACGGTTAAAGGATACGCTTTGAACGAGATTGTGATAACCACCTCATCCAAAGAGACGAATTCCCTGAAGAAATTGCCGGGTTCGACCACCATCATTTCTCCCTTGCAGATCGATGGGATGCAAATCAATGACATTTCGGATGTGTCCAATATTGTTCCGAATTTTTATATTCCCGACTATGGATCCAAATACAGTTCTCCGGTTTATATCCGGGGTATCGGCAACCGAAGTACGGGTCAGGCCTCAGGGATGTATGTCGACAATGTCCCGATGCTGAATAAAAGCACTTATGACTTTGACTTTGAGGATGTTCAACGAATTGAATTACTCAGAGGCCCTCAAGGAACTTTATACGGACGAAACGCCATGGGAGGGATTATGAATGTATTTACATCTTCTCCATTGGATTTACAGCAAACAAAAATCGGGATTACAGGTGGGAATCATGGTATTTTCAAAGCCAATGCCGTTAACCGCTCCCGGATAAACGAATGTTTTGGAATTTCCATCGGAGGATATTACGATCGTAACGACGGCTATTTTACAAATGAATACACCGGGGAAAAGGCCGATGCTCTGGAGTCTGCCGGAGGACGCCTGCGGATGGATTATCTGTTTTCAAACCGGTTCAAAGGATCTCTGATTGTCGATTATGATTTTTCGGATCAGGGAGCTTATCCTTACCATCCATATGATAGGACCACCGGAGAAATCAGTCCGATCAATTACAACGATCCGGGATCTTACCTCCGTAGGATGGGTTATACAGCCTTGAATCTGGAATATACAGGAAATCAGTATTTATTGACATCAACCACTTCCTATCAGGGATTGAATGATTTGATGCACATGGACCAGGATCAAACTCCGGCTCCGGTTTATAACATCAGGCAAAATCAGAAATTAAACGCTTTTACGGAAGAAATCAATATCAAATCAAAGAGTGATCGTCATTATCAGTGGTCGTTCGGGAGTTTTGGATTTTACAACGATTTGAAAACGAATGTGGACGTTAACTTTGGCGCAGCCGGGATGGGTATGATACAAGGATTATTGTCCAATGCGGCCAAAGCCGGAGCACCGGCTTATATTGTCAACGGAACTTCTCTTCCGCTAGCCGATAAGCTTGAGACTCCATCATACGGAATCGCCGTTTTCCACCAATCTACTTACAACCGGTTGTTTGTGGAAGGGCTATCCGTTACGGCCGGAATACGGCTCGATTACGTAAAAGATGAATTGACTTATGGTTCGCACATAGAAATCCCTGTTATGAAGCCGGGAAATCCTCCTGTAGCAACGAGTCTGGACACTACCTTGTCCGGCACCTTGACTTCCGATTACATTCAAATACTCCCCAAACTGGCACTGAAATACGAGTTGGATAAAAAGAATTATGTCTATGCTTCTATAAGCAAAGGATATAATCCCGGAGGATTCAACATCCAATCTTATTCTGAGTTGGAACTGTCAATACCCATTATGAGCGGAATACCCAATTACCCTCCTGTCGACATGCAAGCTATGACGGAGTACAAACCCGAATACAGTTGGAATTACGAAGTCGGATTCAAAGGCGAGCTGATCAAAAATATCCTGTCGGCCGAACTGGCATTATTCTACATCCATATAGATGATATGCAGTTAATCAAGATCAACCAGGCCGGCCGGACCATTTCAAATGTAGGAAAATCAAAAAATAAAGGTTTTGATGTCACCCTTCGTGCTAACGTAACTCATGAACTGATTCTAGGAGCTAATTACGGTTATACTGAGGCTAAATTCGATAATTATATAAAATCTTCCACTGCCGATTATAGCGGGAATTATGTACCTTATGCTCCAAGACAAACGTACTCTCTCTATGGGACTTATATTAAGATGCTCGACGGAAAATTCATCGACCGGTTGAGTTTTCATACCCAATACAACGGGGCCGGGAAAATTTACTGGACGGAAGCCAACGATATCGAACAGGGTTTTTACGGGCTTCTGAACGTAAAAGCAGGAATTACAAAGGGAATCTGTACCCTGAATTTGTGGACAAAAAATGCTCTGAATCAGGATTATAGTACTTTTTATTTCGAAATGAACGGAAAAGGTTACCTTCAACAAGGAAAACCCGTTACCTTTGGAGCGGATTTAACGTTGACATTTTAATTGAAAAAAACAATACTTCATAAACAATTAACTCTTTTTTGCCTTTATGTCGCGCAAAGTATTCCGATGAGTTTTTTCTCATCGACAGTGCCTGTCATCCTCAGAGAAGGTCATTTTTCCCTGGAGTCTATCGGCCTTTTACAATTCATCAAATTTCCGTGGATATTGAAACTGTTCTGGGCTCCTTTTGTTGACCGGAAGACTTCCGTATTGGGAGATTACAAACGGTGGATTATCGGTTCCGAACTATTTTATGCCGTCATGATCGGTATGATTGCATTCCTGAAACTGGAAACTGATTTTTTGTTAATTGCGGTATTGATGGTGGTTGCCATCACCGCATCGGCCACTCAGGACATAGCTACCGATGCCCTGTCCATACGCATAATGGAAAAAGGAAGTCTTAGCCTCGGGGCAAGCATGCAGTCGGTGGGCGGCTTTATAGGCGCTTTGGTAGGAGGTGGATTATTGTTGATTATCTATCAGCAGTTCGGGTGGAGCAAATTATTATTGGGACTGACAGGATTTGTACTCATTGCACTGATTCCCCTGATTTTTTACAAGCGTAAATTAAGAGAAACTCTTCATAAAGATCACAAAGAATTCCAATCTGCCTCTACAGCCGGGAGTATTGAAAAAAAAGAAATAACCCTTTTTACTTTGGTCTCTTTTTTCAGTCAAAATAAAATAGGGCGTCATGTTCTTTATCTTTTATTGTATTATTCGGGAATTGCAGCTATTTTAGCGATGCTCAGACCTTATCTGGTGGACCTGCAATATTCAAAAGAAAGCATCGGGTGGTTATTCGGGGTTGGAGGAACGCTGATGGCCGCAGGGAGTTCTTTGTTAACCGGTTGGATGATAAAACGCTTTGGAAGGAAGAGAATAAACCTTATTGTTTCATTTCTTATTTTAATGGCAACCGGTTACATCTGGTGGGTATCCGTGTATCCATTTTCCGGTGTCCGCTTTATACATTCTGCAATTACTTTCATCTGGATTGTTTATGGAATGGCTTCCGTTGTCGTATATACCGGAGCAATGGGGCATATCAGGGAAGGATGTGAAGGCACTGATTTTACGATTCAGACGGTTTTAATACATCTTGCGGGAATGGTTTTAGCCGGGATTAGCGGGTTGATTGCCGGAAAATTATCGTATCCTTTTCTATTCGGTTTTGGGACTGTTTTAGCTTTCATTTCTTTGATCTATAATTTTTCAGGGATATTCAGGAAGTAAGCCTCCATGCACCGCCGTACCATGTACCCTTTAATACTTGAACATGATTGTCGCAAACAGGCTTTCCGGCCTGGTAATGTGCATTACAATATACAAACTATACGGATTTATTATTTATGCAAGCGTTTTATGCAAATAATTCATGATTTCTTCTTCCCGGCCGGGATGGAACCAGTGTATTTCTTCGTCTTTTTTAAACCAGGTCATTTGTTTGCGGGAATAAATACGGGTATTTTGTTTGATTTTTTCGACGGCAAATTCCAACTCCCAAATCCCGTCTAAATAATTGAATAATTCTTTGTAACCTACTGTATTTAAGGAGTTCAATTCTTTGTAAGGGTAGACTTTTCGGGCTTCCTCCAACAGACCGTCTCTCATCATTTGTTCGACACGCCGGTTGATTCGTTCGTAAAGTTCCTCCCTTTCACGTTTCAATCCTATTTTAATAATGTGAAAGGGCCTTTCTTTTTTGGTATTCGTACGGAGTGAAGAATACGGTTTTCCGGTCATCAAGCATACTTCAAGCGCGTGGATGACCCGTTTGTGATTTTTCAGATCGACCAGATTGTAAAATTCGGGATCCAGTAATTTTAACTGTTCCCGTATAGGTCCCAGGCCTTTTTCATTGTACAGGTCCAATAAATCTTTGCGAAGCTGTTCATCGATAGTCGGAAGTTCGTCGATTCCTTTACAGACGGCATCGATATACATCATGGATCCTCCGGTCATCAAAATATTCGTATGGCGCTTCAATAAAGATGCAAGCAGATGAAGCGCTTCCTCTTCATACATGCTTGCACTGTAATAATCCGTCAATTCCAATGTCCCTACAAAATAGTGCGTTATCTGTTGAAGCTGTTCTCGGGAGGGAGCTGCGGTACCGATAGTCAGGTTTTTGTAGAGTTGCCTGGAATCGCAAGAAAGTATGGGTGAGCCTAATTTTTCGGCAATTTTCAGGCTCAATTCCGTTTTTCCTACCCCTGTAGGGCCAAGTAGAATAATCAGGTTTCCCTGCTTAGAAGTTGTCGTCATCGTAGGGATTTCCTCCTCCCAATCCGTCGAATCCGTCCTGATCCAATTCGTCCATATCAAAGTCTTCGTCTCCATAGAAATTTTCGTCCATTCCTCCGGTTACTGAAGACAACAATGCGGGATCAACATCATCAATGGCCATAATTTGCTCAGGAGGTAATCCTACGGATTTGGTACAAACAGGTTTATCCAGGTTTTTACCGGGGATAACTTCACGTAATTCCATGAAAAAGGCGCGTTCCGTCAGATAATCGAATACGTACATCAATTTTTGTCCCTCCTCTTCAAGGCCCTCGTTCAAACGGGTTTTGTCCATGACATAACTATCTTCATCGGAATTGGTATCCATCTCGATAAGTGTAATTTCCGTAAGTTTGGCCCAGTCATCACTACAGATGAAGAAAGATGCCATTTGGTCTTTCTCATAGCTGACAGAGTCTAAAATAGCATTATGAAGATCAAAAAAAGTATCTTCTGAATCAATCGCTATTTCTCTTTTGAAATCATCAACTTCGTCCGACAATAATAAAAACTTGTAAACCATAACATATTAAATTGAAAATTGAGAATTAAAAGTTATTGATTCTCAATCATTAATTATTCCAAGTATCCTCTGATAATTCCTCTCTGAGAACCGATGACAAAAGAGAGGATATTTCCTTTTTCTTCCGAATCCGGAATGCTTATCTGAATCTGTTTGACGGCATCCGTATTGTTTAATCCCGATTGATACAATACGCGATAAATTTCCTGGATATTACCGATTTGTTCGTTTGTAAATCCTCTTCTTTTCAGACCGATAACATTTACTCCGGAATAGGTAATCGGTTCACGGCCGGCAGTAACATAAGGCGGAATATCTTTACCCAGGCGGGAACCTCCCTGAATCATGACATGTTTCCCAATACGGGAGAACTGGTGTACCAGAGTGCCTCCACTCAAGATGGCAAAATCGTCGACTTCCACTTCTCCGGCCAATTGCGATGCATTACCAACGATCACATGATTTTTAATAATACAATCGTGAGCAATATGGGCATACGCCATAAGCAGACAATTGTTACCGACGATCGTTTTTCCTTTAGCCGCAGTACCCCGGTTGACTGTTACACACTCCCTGATAGTAGTATTATCCCCGATTTCACAAGTGGTTTCTTCTCCGGAAAATTTTAAATCCTGAGGTATTCCGGAAATCACCGCTCCCGGAAATATCCGGCAATTCTTACCGATCCGGGCGCCCTCAAATACGACGGCATTCGGATATATTGTAGTATTATCTCCGATCACTACATTTTTATCAATTGTTACAAATGGTCCGATAGATACATTTTTACCGATAATTGCATCGGGATGAATATTGGATAAAGGATTGTGATTCATAATAAATGACTATTATTTATTTTTAATTATTTGCGCCATAAATTCAGCCTCACAAACTACTTTTTCTCCAACGAAGACATAACCTTTCATATTAGCGATTCCACGACGGATTTCGGTCAACATTTCCAATTTAAATATTAAAGTGTCTCCCGGAATAACCTTTTGGCGGAATTTCACATTGTCGATTTTCATAAAGTAAGTGGAATAACGGTGCGGCTCTTCCACCTGGTTCAAAACAAGGAGACCTCCTGTTTGCGCCATGGATTCGACCAGCAACACCCCCGGCATGACCGGTTCTTCGGGAAAGTGTCCCTGGAAGAAGGGTTCGTTAACCGATACATTTTTAATACCGACAATATGTTTCCCTCCGATATCGATAATTTTCTCCACCAGGAGGAAGGGGTAACGGTGCGGCAGCAAATGCTTGATACGGTTAATGTCCATCAACGGAGGAATATTCGGGTTATACACAGGGGCCTGTACATCGTTCATCTTGATATCTTTGCGAACGATACAGGCAAACTGATTGTTGACTTTATGTCCCGGACAGGTTGCAATAATACGTCCTTTGATGGGTTTACCAATCAGAGCCAAATCACCCAGAATATCCAGAAGTTTGTGACGAGCGGGTTCATTCGGAAAAACCAGGGGTTTATTCATGATATATCCCAATTGAGTTGCATCTTTTTTTGCAACTCCCATTGTTTCGGCTAATTTATCGAAACGTTCCTGGCTGATCTGGCGTTCATAAATAACAATTGCATTATCCAGATCACCCCCTTTAATCAGGCCATTCTGCAACAAGGGTTCGATGTCGCGTACGAAAACAAAAGTACGGCTGGCAGCAATCTCCGTCGGAAAATCTTTCAGATCGTCAAGAGTTGCATACTGACTGTCGAGGAAAACAGAATCGAAAGAAATCAGAGCATTGACGCAGAATTTATCGTCGGGTAAAGCAATGATAGACGATCCGGTTTCTTCGTCCTTGACCTCAATCTTATTTTTTACGATATAATAATCGCGGGTTGCGCCTTGTTCCTGCAGTCCCACGCGTTTAATTTCCATAGTATAAATAACAGAACTCCCATCCAAGATCGGAAATTCGGGAGCATCGACCTCAATCAGGCAATTATCGACTTCACAGGCATAAAGAGCAGCTAAAGCATGTTCAACTGTACTGACCTGTATTCCGTTTTTTGATAAAACAGTTCCTCTTTTGGTGCCGGAAACATTTTCGGCAACGGCATCAATGATGGATTCTCCTTCCACATCCACACGTTTGATTTTGTATCCATGATTTTCGGGAGCGGGATTGAATCTGATTTTAATATTCAAACCTGTATGCAGTCCTTTTCCTTCCAATGAGAAACTTTCTTTCAAGGTGTGTTGTTTGTCCATTATCATCTTATTTTTTTAATTTTTTTATTTCTTCTATTTCTTTTTGGAGTTGATTGACCGTCCGGTACATATCGGGTAATTTCTGAAATATCAGACTGGAACGGAAAAAATCTTTTACACCCATCGGGGGACTACCGATCACGCTCTTTCCATCTTCAATATCACTGATCACACCCGATTGAGCGCCGAGATTTACACGGTCGCCTATCTTAATATGTCCGCCGAGACCTACCTGTCCGCCGAACATACAGTTCCGTCCTATTTTTGTCGAGCCGGAAATTCCTACTTGGGCGGCCATTCCGGTGTTTTCACCTACTTCCACATTATGAGCGATCTGGATCAGGTTATCCAATTTCACTCCCGAGCGGATAATCGTAGAATCGATTACAGCCCGGTCTATGGTGGTATTGGCTCCGATTTCGACGTCGTCTGCAATGATTACATTCCCCAACTGGGGTATTTTTTTGTATTTATCTCCTTCGGGGGCAAAGCCGAATCCATCGGAACCAATGACCGCTCCGGCATGGATAATACAACGTTTCCCTATAACGGAATTATCATAGACTTTCACTCCCGCATACAAAATAGTATCATCACCGATAGTCACATGATCACCGATGAATACATGCGGATAAATTTTGACATGGTTCCCCAGTTTCACATTTTCTCCTACGAATGCAAATGCTCCTATGTAATTGTCTTCGGGCACAGTCGTAGAAGGACTGATAAAAGACATCGAATGAACAAGGGGCTTTTTTGTTTGGGATTGATCAACCATTGCCATCAATTGGGCCAATGCCGAATAAGCATTGGGTACACGAATCAAAGTCAAACTTTCAGGAAGCTTTTTTTCCGGGACAAATTCGTCATTTACCAAAGCAATGGTAGCTTGGGTATCGTATATAAAATGAGCGTATTTGAGGTTCGCAAGAAAGGTTAGTGTACCGGGTTTACCTTCTTCAATCTTGGAAAAGTTGCCGACTTTTGCATCAGCATTTCCCTCGATCTTCCCGCTAAGAATACCGGCTATCTGTTTAGCGCTAAACTCCATTTTTTATGTTTTACATTATATGTCTTATGTTCTACATTTAAGCTTACGCACCACAAAATGTAGAACATAAGACATATAATGTAAAACATAATTTCGGCAAAGGTCGTAAATTATTTTGAATCCCGCAAAAAGCAGAAGTAATACTTTCTGATTTTTTTGGAAAGCAACTGTATATTCAGCATATCGGAAGCATCGGCAATATCCCTTGTTTCTCCGTTCTTATACAGGATATCGATGCTGTCGTCCGCTTCATTGTACATGTTGGTAGAAATCTCTTCGGAGGCAACGAAATAGGCTGCGTCCTTGATCGGAATATCAAATTTCAGGGCGTATTTCCGGATTTGATCATCCAGAAATTCCTGTTGAAAAGGCCTTGTGTTGATTTCTATTTTAAATAAATTTCTATCAACCAATCCTTTACTCAATACGGAGAGCACCTTATCCGGGTGATTGTTCCAGACTTTCAGAGCGCTCCAGATATCGTTATCGTCCAGGTTTACAAAATGTTCCATTGCCGTCGGGTCGTTCCGGAAAACAGTTCCGTCGACGGGATGATATAAGAAATACCTCAAAGCCGGGGATGCGAACAGTTCCACTCCTTTTCCGGCCAGTTCTTTTGCCCGCTTCAATGTGTTGATCAACATTTTTTCCGCAGCGACAGATGTTTTATGCAAATAAACCTGCCAATACATCAGGCGTCTTGCCATCAGGAAATTTTCGATAGAATAAATTCCTTTCTCTTCTACAACAAGACGGTCTTCTTTAATATTCAGCATCTTAATAATCCGGGCAGAGCCTATGTTTCCTTCCGTCACACCGGTAAAAAAACTATCCCGACGCAGATAATCCAAACGATCCATATCCAACTGGCTACTGACCAGCCGGTGCAGGAACCTTTTCGGATATTCGTCCCTGAAAATAGCCATACAGGTATCCAACCGTCCGTTGAATTCCTCATTGATCCGGTTCATCAACAGGAATGATATTTCTTCGTGATGTATATCCGTAACCAACGTATTTTCAAGCACATGGGAAAACGGGCCGTGTCCAATATCATGCATCAGAATACATGCGATCACTCCTTCGGCCTCTTCTTCCGTAATTTCATGGCCTTTGGAACGAAGTTGAATGACCGCTTCGTTTGTCAGGTACATAGCGCCGATAGAATGGTGCAACCGAGTATGTTGGGCTCCCGGATAAACAAACGAAGCAAGTCCCAGTTGCCGGATCCGGTTCAACCGTTGCAAATAAGGGTGTTTGATGATATTGTAAATGAATTCACCCGGAATATTGATGAACCCGAATACCGGATCATTGATTATTTTTCGTTTATTTTCCATTCATTTAAATATCCGGACATTTCTTCCTGTATTTTTTTAGCTTCCAACCGTGCAACTTCGGCAAATCGATCCGTTCCGTCGGCATAAATGATCTGGCGCGAAGAATTCACCAGCAAACCACACCGGCTATTCATTCCATATCCGGCGACTTCTTTCAGGCTTCCGCCCTGAGCGCCGACCCCCGGGACCAACAAAAAATGGTTGGGCGCTATTTTACGGATATCCCGGAACATTTCCCCTTGGGTTGCTCCTACAACATACATCATTTGCTCGTCCGTAGCCCACTCCCGGGATTTCCTGAGCACTTTCTCGAACAAGCGTTCTCCATTTGCATCTTCGGACAATTGGAAGTCGTGCGAGCCTTTATTGGAGGTCAGGGCCAACAAAATCACCCACTTGCCGGGGTAAACGAGGAAAGGCTTTACACTGTCTTCACCCATGTATGGAGCTACTGTTACCGCATCGAAGTCGGAATAATCGAATAAAGCGCGGGCATACATTTCCGAAGTATTTCCGATATCTCCCCGTTTGGCGTCTGCGATAATAAACTGGTCCGGATAATTCTCACGGATGTAGCCTACGGTTTTTTCCAAGGCAACCAATCCTTTGGCTCCCAGGCTTTCATAAAAAGCCAGATTGGGTTTGTACGCGACGCAATAACCGGCTGTGGCATCGATAATGGCTTTATTAAATGCAAAGACCGGATCTTCCTCTTTCAACAAGTGTTGCGGGATCTTCTTGATGTCGCTGTCCAGTCCTACACAAAGGAAAGACTGTTTCTTCCTTATGTTTTCAAATAATTGTTGTTTTGTCATATCCAATCAATTACGAATTACAAATTAAAAATTACGAAACGAAGTTCAACATTCATCGTTTACGTAATTTATTGTTTCATAAATAAATTTTAAGTCCTAAGGAAAAATCCATCCGGGACAGGTTTTCTTTTTTCCCCATGAATTCTTTTAACTTTACTTTTTTTGAAACGGTTGTTTTATCATCCATTTTCATTGTTAATGTAACATCATTCAATGATGAATAAAAATATCCGCAATCGAAACCGAGAGCAACCCTCCTATTAAAAAAATATTCCAGTCCTGCACCTGCATACAGGCCCAAAGAGTGGCCCTTCATAATAAACCGTTCATAAGAACCGGTTAGTTGTGTCTCCTTCGATTCCACCAATCCGAATTCAGGATCGATAGGATGTCCTTGCACCACCAGTAAAGTGGCCTCATAATTGCTTCTATAATGACTATACCCCCCTGATAAGGAGCCGGAAACGGCGAATTTCGATTCACCTATCAACGATCGGGCGTGTAATGAGGGTCCGATGTAATTAAAATAGTCTTTTTCGTCCATTTTGAGATACATCTGGCCAAATCCGGATGAAAGAGGGATATTAAAAGAGGAAGATTCCTCAAACTTTCCATCCGTATAAAAAAAAGCATATTTTATCCCTATACCGAAATTCGGGTGAAAAAGGTAATGAATGTCGGTATTTCCCTGTATTCCCCATTTCAAATCATTGTAACAATCATTGACTTTTTGGGCATTAAAGCCCATATCCGTCAATTTTCTTTCGTCTTCCGAAGTATCAATAGTCCGGTATCCCATACCTCCCGATATTCCCAACCTCCACTTTTGATAGGATTCTTTTGGTTCCGTTTGAGCGTAAACGGAACAAAAAGAGATTAAAAGCAGAAATAAAAATTTGATTTTCCTGTTATTCATTACTTTGATATTATTTTATAACTCACTTTCTTTCAATCTTTCCGCATTTTCCGCCACAATCAACCGGTCTATGACCGGCTGGATATCTCCACCCATAAATCCGGAAAGGTTATAAATCGTATAATTGATCCGGTGATCGGTAATCCGTCCCTGAGGATAATTGTATGTACGGATTTTGGCGGAACGGTCTCCCGTCGAAACCATTGTTTTCCGTTTGGAAGCAATCTCATCCAGGTATTTCTGATATTCCATATTGTATATACGGGTACGGAGTTCGATCATTGCCTTCGCTTTATTTTTTAACTGAGATTTTTCATCCTGGCATTGAACTGTAATTCCTGTCGGAAGGTGCACCAACCGGATAGCGGAATAAGTCGTATTCACCGACTGGCCCCCGTGGCCCGAGGCACAGAATATATCCACCCTGATATCCGACTCTTTTACTTCCACATCGAATTCTTCCGCTTCGGGCAATACGGCCACTGTTGCAGCGGATGTATGTACCCTCCCCTGGGTTTCGGTAACCGGTACCCGCTGTACCCGGTGAACGCCGGATTCATACTTCAGGATTCCGTAAACATGCTCGCCGGTAACCGTAAAAATTATTTCCTTGAATCCGCCGATAGTGCCTTCGCTACTACTCGTGACTTCTACTTTCCACCCTTTCGATTCGCAGTATTTGAGATACATTTTGAACAAATCTCCTGCAAAAATAGCCGCTTCGTCTCCTCCGGTTCCTCCCCGGATTTCCACAATAGCGTTTTTTTCGTCCTGAGGATCGGCCGGGACCAGAAGCAGTTTGATTTCCTCTTCCAATTCGGGTTGCCGGTCATTACAGGTATCCAACTCGTCTTTGGCGATTTCCCTCAACTCCGGGTCGGGTTCGGTCTCTAAAATAGATTTTGCTTCTTCGATACCATCCAAAATCCGCTTGTATTCATTACGGGCTGTTACAATTTTTTCCAAATCACGATACTCCTTGTTCAGTTTTACAAACCGTTTCATATCGGCTATAACCGCAGGATCGGTAATCAATGTGCCGATCTCTTCAAAACGCACTACCAGAATATCTAATTTTTCCAATAAAGACTGTTCACTCATCTAAAAATAAAATATCGCAATTTTACTCCTTGTTTCAGTTGCAAATGTACGTGATAATTTTGGTGTACCGATACTTTTTTCATAAATTTGTTGCATTTTATGATCGTATGAAACCGATACAAATGGTGGATCTGACAGGGCAATATGCTTCCGTCGGGAAAGAGATGGATGATGCGGTATTGCAGGCTGTCCGGTCGGGACAATATATTAACGGGCCGGAAGTCCAGGCATTTGCAAAAGCCCTTTCGGATTATACCGGAGCATCTTACGTGATTCCGTGCGGCAATGGGACGGATGCTCTGCAAATGGCCCTGATGGCTTCCGATCTCAAACCGGGTGATGAAGTGATCGTTCCTGCTTTTACATACGCGGCAGCAGTGGAAACAGTCGTGCTGTTGGGATTGACTCCCGTCGTTACGGATGTGGAAGCGGAAACCTGCAATATGGATGTAAATAAAATCAATGAAGCGATTTCGTCCAAAACAAAGGCTATTATCCCGGTGCATCTTTTCGGACAGGTTGCCGATATGGAAAACATTTTGAAAATATCATCCGAGAATAAACTATTTGTAATCGAAGATAACGCCCAAAGCATAGGAGCCGAATATTTTTTCTCCAACGAAACTAAAAAACAAGCCGGAACTATGGGCGACATCGGAACCCTCTCCTTTTTCCCGACTAAAAACCTCGGATGTTATGGAGACGGTGGGGCTATGATGACTAACCATGAGGATTTAGCTAAAAGGCTTACAATGATTTCACGACACGGACAGGTTACAAAATACCATCATCATCTGATCGGTTGTAATTCCCGCTTAGACACGGTTCAGGCGGCTGTATTGCTTGTAAAATTAAAATATCTGGACCGGTTTACGGATTCCAGGAAAAATGCCGCCGTTTTTTATCATGAACATCTGCAGGAATTGTCCGAATTTATTATTTTGCCTTCGGAAAAAACCTATTCTTCTCATGTATACAATCAATTCACCATCCGGGTAAAAGACGGCAGAAGAGATGAATTGCAGTCTTACCTGAAAGAAAGAAAAATACCGGCCACTGTGTATTATCCTCTTCCGATGCACCGACAGGCGGCTTTCCGGAATATTGTCCGGACCGGAGGAGATTTAAGCGTGTCGGAAGAACTATGCGATTCCGTATTGTCTTTACCGATGCATACCGAATTGGATTACGAGCAACTCGAGTATATTGTAGAACAAATAAAATTATTTTTTAATTGAAAACTTATCGGTCTCACCACACGGCAATTATCGATGAAGAATCTCAAAT
>JAITTA010000090.1 GCA_031287395.1 Dysgonamonadaceae bacterium
TTGATGTCCGATTTTGATGGAATGTGGTTGCAGGAAGGTGAATTTTGCAAGGAAAATATTTTTGAATCCAATCTGGGTTCGGGTGAATTGGACTGGAACAATTCTGCAGGCAATCCGTACGGTATGGGTACAAACCTGCCGTGTTATCTTTCTCCGCGTTCGTTGAACGACCCATCCGGTGTATTCCAAAGCGGATGGTGTTTTGCACCGGTTCGTCCCTACCTTTATAAATTGGTAGGAGATGCGGTTGCCAGCGACAAAAAACAACCTATTTTCGAAGCAGCCGATGTAAGAAGGCAAGCGTCTGTCAACTACTGGTCGTTTGCCGATGGTCAATATTCGCCGGGTTATCAGGATACAAAAGGCTATTTTCTACGCAAATATTCTGCTCGCACCGGTTACAGTGTAGCAGGTGAACAATCGTTGAACTATGCCAACAATCAGCGCATTTATCGCTATGCCGAAACATTGCTCAACTATGCCGAATTGGTTGGCGTACTCGGAGCAAGCGCCTCGAATGGAGTTTCTGCACAAAGTTGTTTGGATCAAGTGCGCGCGAGGGCAGGTGTAGCCTCTATTGCTGTGAATTCGGACAATATAGAACAGGAACGTCATCGTGAATTTATTGGTGAAGGCAAACGCTATTGGGATTTAGTACGCTGGGGAAAAGCAGCCCAAGTACTGACAGAAGATTTTCTTCAGCCGTCACTCGCCGGCGACGGTAGTGAGTCAACTTTTACGTGGAAACGCACTTGGACGGAAAAAAGCAAATATTTGCCTATTCCAAAAGGAGAAGTGGATGCTCGTTTAGGTTCCGGTCTGGAAATTATTCAAAATCCTTATTAAGTTTTTAATCTTTTAATAATAAAGAAAATATGAAATACTTCAAATTTTTATTATTTAGTATATTGGTTGCTCTTGTTGCTACTGCATGTACTCCGCAAGAGTTTGACGACTACAAACTGGGCGATTCTTATACCCTGACACAAGATCAGTTTACATTTGATATAACGCCCGGAAGCGGTACTTGGACCTATAATTTTACTGCTGCATTCAGTGTTGACGCTGTAAAATATCCCTATTCTTACGAAATCCGGTTTGGAGATGGCAATGTAACGAAAGATTTGAAAGGTACACATGAATATGTAGTATTAGCAGGGACTTATACCGCACAATGCCTCGTATATACTCCCAATGGAGATGTTCTCGTAAAAGAAAAAACAATCACTTTTACTGAGGATAATCCATTAGTATATCAGGATAATCCCGCAAGTCCTGAGTTCGCATTCACCGGCGGCAAAGATAATCTGCAAGGGAAAGAATGGATGCTTAAAGCCGGTTCCGGTTTAGGACCCATAGATCAAACTTGGGGCGAATGGTGGGACTTCGGAAATAACTATGCGCTATTTAATGATGTATTTATATTCCAACCGAACAATATTCAGAAGAATGGAAAATATATTTATGATAATAATGGCGATACTTTCTCGAATGAATCTTTAGCCGGTTTATTCTCCGATGGCGATCCTGCAGGTTCATTTGTAACGTATGAATATATTCCTTCTTCTGATGCAAGCTGGAGCATTGAAGTACGGAACGGGATAAATTGGTTGGTAATCAACAAAGGATTTATCGGTTATCCGGTCACTCCCAACGATTTGAATAAAGCCGAGTATGAAATTCTATCCTTCTCTCCGTCTGAAATTCACTTGAAATATTATTCCTCCGATGGTAATGCCTGGTTCTTCTTCCTGACTTCCGAAGAACCTGCAGAAGTGATTGCTTTAACCGGTGGAAGCGACAATCCGCAAGGTAAAGCTTGGAAATGGCGTCCTGCTGATGCCGGAGCAGGTGTGGTAATGACTCGTACACAAACAGGTGAAGTATGGTGGACAATTGATGCAACCGCCGTTGGTGCGGAAGCTGCTTACGATGATATTTTAACTTTCTATCCCGATGGAAAAGTGAAATATGAAAATCATGGGGGTTCGTTTATGAATGAATCGACTGCCTCCTTATTTGGCGATGGTAATGCTGACGGTAGTTTTATTACTACAGAATATACGCCGTCGGCGAATGCTACATGGAATTTTACGACTATCGACGGTATAATGTACTTGGCATTAAGCAATGTATTCCCGATGTATGGTCTGTCTCCCGAATTAATAAACGGAGGAAATTATGAAGTAGTTGAAATCACCGGCGACCTGATGCATATAAAATATGTGGCAGGAACCGGCGAATGGGATGTTACCTGGAATTTTTATTTAGTTCCGGCAAACTGATCCGCTCAATGATCAATTAATCGTTTAATGAGGAAATGACGGATGATTTACCTCATCCTCATTTCCTCAATAAACACTTTTGCGTTATGAAAAAAATATTCTTTCTGCCGGCAATCCTTATTGGTTTATTCTCAGTCTTTCAAGGCTATTCCCAAACATCGGTTACATTAAAAGTAATTGATAGAACCAAGGGAGGGCATACCAATGAAACAGATCAAAAAGTCTTTTCCTGGGTGGCGATGTGGTCGCCTTCCTATGTGGAATTAAATAATACAAGTACCTGGTATTCCAATTTTTTTGACGGCTATCCCGGAGGAAAATTGGAGAAAACCGCTACCGAATGGGTTTGGTCTTATACCGTTAAAGTACAAAACGGTGGAAGTTTTTCGTGGAATCCGTGTATCGGAACGCCCGGAGTGGAAAATCCCGTCACTACCCAATATGGTCTCCGTCCTGCCGGTAACCCCAATGTAGATTTTTTTGTTTCGGCTACAGGAACTATTACCGGAGAAGTAGGCGTATTGTTTACGGATTCTTATGTGGCATTGCTCGATGTAAATGGGAATATTACCAAACAACAGAGTCTTAGTTACGAAATCCCGGTTAAAATAATTGACCGGACAAAAGGAGCGGTGATTACGAATCAGCTTATAGCGCAAATATTGAATCAAACAAATCCATCGCAAATAATCAATAATAGCGACGATGGATGGTGTCATTTTTCAACAGCGAATATTCAGAAAAATACCTACGAATGGGTGTATTCTTATTCGTTCGGAGCAAATCCGGAAGACCAATATACCTGGAAACCGTCTACAGGACTGCCCTCGAACCCAAACTATTTGTTCAATAAATACGGAATAACCGAAACACCCGTCTTTTCGATTAGCGATAAAAGGGTTGTTTCCGGGAAAAATATGCTGGTTATTTTCAGCAATACGGAAGCCAAATTAATCAACAGCGAGGAAGAACTTGATTATCTGGGGAATATTCCCCCTGTTTCGGACAACGATTTCTTGCATGCGCAGGGACGCTGGATTGTTGACGGCAACGGCGACCGGATTCAGCTACGTGGAATCGGTTTGGGCAATTATCAAATAATAGAACCGTATATGCTGGGGATTAACAATGCCAAAACCAATAAAAGCGACACACAATCGGCAATAATGACTTCACTGGCGAAATTGACGGGAGAAGCAAATGTAAAAACCTTTTTGACTGAATACCGGAAAAATTACATGGCTGAAGAAGATGTGAAATTGCTGAAAGAAGCAGGATTTAATTCCATCCGCTTGCCGATGCATTATAATCTGTTTATTGAAGAAGCCGCTACGAATAATAATTTCAAGGAAGAAGGTTTTACGATAACAAGCGAATTGCTTGAATGGTGCAAAAAATACGAAGTTTATTTGATACTCGACATGCACGCCGTCCCCGGTGGGCAAAGTACGGACAAAGCCATTTCCGACCAATATTCCCCCGGATTGTGGGATGGAAATACTAATGGAACGGCAGCGCAATACCAAACCAAATTAATCGCTCTCTGGAAAGAGATAGCCCGCCGTTATGCCAACGAACAATGGATAGGAGGATATGATTTAATTAACGAAATACAATACTATCCGTCTAACCGGGATTTATCGTCAGAAATAAGAAATTTATATACAAGAATCACTACAGCTATTCGCGAAGTGGACTCGAAACACCTTCTTTTTATTGAAGGAAACGGTTATGCCAACGACCATAATAACTTGCTACCGGCTTGGGACAATAATATGGCTTATAGTTTTCACCGATATTGGTGCGGCAACGGACAAGCTTCCATCCAATGGATGCTGGACATGAGGGACAACAATAAGGTTCCGGTTTGGATGGGCGAAAGCGGAGAAAATTCCAATACCTGGTTCACGAATGCCGTAGAGTTGTTGGAAACCAATCGTGTCGGTTGGGCTTGGTGGGCATATAAAAAAGTAAGCAACATTTCAGGGATTGTCAGCATTCCGCGCCCGGAAGGTTGGAATAAAATATTGAGCTATTTGGAATCGGCTACCGATAATAGCGCTGCATTAGGTTTGGATGCGGAAAC
Source organism: Dysgonamonadaceae bacterium (assembly GCA_031287395.1). Taxonomy (GTDB): domain Bacteria; phylum Bacteroidota; class Bacteroidia; order Bacteroidales; family Azobacteroidaceae; genus BNXB01. Next base: position 4,372 of record JAITTA010000090.1, read on the forward strand.
AACCAAAAATATTCTCATGAGATTGGCTGAAAATACCAAATTAAGCAATGCCAAAATAAATAAGGATGTTATCTATGCAATGATAGAACATCCTTACAATAACAACACACAGCCTTACGGCGAAAATACGGTTCCGGGAAAATTATTTGC
>JAITTA010000162.1 GCA_031287395.1 Dysgonamonadaceae bacterium
TCCCCCAACCCGACATCGGGAATCATCCGGGTGAGTAATACCCAGGCGAACCAAACGGTCCGCATCACGGATGTGACCGGTTCGCTGAAGGGAACTTACAAAACCGGGGAAGGCACGACGACGATCGACCTGACAGGCTATGCCAAAGGCACGTACCTGTTACAGTACAACGGCAAAATTTTCAAGGTCATCAAAAATTAATGTGATAATAAATAAAAAGCTGATGTGATAATGAAACAGGGGCGACTACACTGTCGCTCCTGTTTGAATTGTGATTTTAGGATAATTTGAGACAGCCTCTTTACGAATTTACGATAAAAATACAAGAAAATTCCCGTATTTTCATTATTGATCTTAACAATAAAATCATTTATTCAGAAAGCGGCTTTGCCGTTTTCCGAATGTTGTCGGCGGAATTCTGCGCAAATAATAGCTGTCGCAACGGCTACATTCAGGGATTCCGATGTTTCGCTTTGTGGAGGGTAACTGGGAATGTGGATTTTTTGCGTAATGAACGATTCGATTTCGGAGCTGATACCGTTACCTTCATTTCCCATTACAATGAGTCCTGTCGGGCTCAAATCCTTTTGATACGGATTTTCTCCTTCGAGAAAAGTGCCGTAGATGGGAAAAGCAGAATTTCCGGCTTCTTCCATATTTTTAAAAAAATCCGGAAGATTCAAATAGTGTGTGCGTACACGGGCTAAGGCTCCCATCGTTGCCTGCATTGTTTTAGGGTTGTATATATCGGCGGTATCGGGGGAGCAAATGATGGTTTCTATACCGAACCAGTCTGCCAGGCGAATGATTGTTCCTAAATTTCCCGGATCCTGAATGCCATTTAGTACAAGGCTGAGTTTTGTTTTCAGCATTTCGGTATCCAGTATATAATCCGGTTGTTTAAACACAGCCAGTACATTCTGAGGATTCCGGAGTAAACTTGCCCGTGCAATATCTCCTTTTTCCGCAATAACATGTTCTTTGGTCCGTATATCCCCCTGAGTAGCGAGCCAGGAAGATTCCGACAATAAAAATTCACATTCGAAATAAGGTAACATATCGGCCACAAGTTTATTCCCTTCTGCCAGGAAACAGCCGGTTTCCTTCCTGAATTTTTTATGTTCGAGGGAACGGATCCACTTTATTTTGTTTTTACTTAACATCGTTAATAATTGGATTTAAAATCTCTTTGCCGCATCGCTTCAAAGGTAATTACCGCGGTTGATACGGATACATTCAGGGAGTCGATTTTTCCCCTCATAGGTATTTTAATACGGGCATCTGCATTCTCTAACCAGAATCCGGTCAATCCGTCTGCTTCCGTACCCATAACGATAGAGGATGGAACTGTGAAATCCGTTTCATGGTACCGGCGTGTAGCGCTCAGTTCGGCAGCATAAATCTTTATTCCTCCGGATTTCATGAACTCCAGAGCTTCCGAATTACTACAAACAGCCACCGGTACTGTAAAAAGGCAACCGACGCTGGAACGTATAATATTAGGATTATAAATATCTGTTAGAGGGTCGCATACAACTACGGCATCGGCTCCTGAAGCATCGGCTGTACGCAAAATAGCCCCCAGGTTACCTGGTTTTTCGACGGCTTCCAGTAGGATGATGAATGGATTTTCCGGCAACTTCAGGTCATTTAAATGATGTGATTTTGGTTTAGCCAAGGCTAATAATCCGTCGGACCCTTCGCGGTATGCTATTTTTTCAAAAACGGCTTCAGAGACTTCAAATAGGAAGTTCGACCGGACCTGTTTCAGTAGTTCGGGATAGTCGCTTTTGGAGAAAAGCTCGTAACAAACAAAAACAGATTCGATGGAATAACCTCCTTCAATAGCTAGTGAAATTTCCCTGGCGCCCTCAATTACGAAAAGCCCGGTAGTTTTGCGCTCCCTTGCTTTCGCCTGTAGTTTGCTTATCTGTTTTATCCTTGAATTTTGTAAACTGACAATCTTTTCCATTTTTTTAATAAGACCGTAAGACTGAAAGACCGTAAGACCGTAAGACTGTAAGATCGTAAGATCGTAAGACTGTAAGACCGTAAGATGTGAGGATTTCGTTCTCTTACGGTCTTACAGTCTTACGATCTTACGATCTTACAGTCTTACGGTCTTTCACAAAAACCACATACAATTGTAAAACTGCCGAAACCGCCAGAAATAAAAACCATTCATTTTGTTTTCTGAACATGAAAAAAGATGAAACGGGCAATAGAATGGCAGCTATCGCTTCTTGTATATTCAGTCGCTTGAGTCTTTTATTTGTTCCCCGGTATGGGCTTGTGAGATAGCATACGGCCACTCCGGCACATGCTACAGCGTAAACATACGGAACAAACGACCATTCGGTCATGTATAAAACCGCCGAAACCAATAGCATTATTGATGAAATGTAAAACAGGTATTTTTTGAATTTTTGAGTCATGGCTAAGGGATTATGATAAAAAGGTCTTCGTTCTGTTTTGTCATGTGAAATTGTTCCCGGGCATATTTTTCAAGGCTTTCGTTATCGCTTTTCAACGATTCCAGTTTCCGGGAATTTTCTTCCTTTAGTTTATTGTAATATTCAATTTCTTTTTGTAGCCGGTTAATTTCCCGGTCGTATGCATACCGTTTCAGAAGAGTACTGTCCCCAATACAGAATGTAACGATCAGAAATATGAAGATCGCAACATAATACTTGTTTATAGGTATCCTTTTAAACTTATCTGCAAATGAAAATACCTTCTTAAAAAATTGATTCATAGGAAACCGGATTGAATACGCAAAAGTACGAATAAAAATGAAGAAAATGAAAAATGAAGGAATGAAAAAAATAATTATCTTTGTAGAATATTATTGAAAATGTATGGATAATTACATTGTTTCGGCGCGCAAGTACCGTCCGGCGACATTCCGGTCGGTTATCGGGCAGCAGTCTTTAACAACTACTCTTAAAAATGCAATCCGCAATAATAAACTGGCTCACGCTTATTTGTTCTGTGGTCCGCGCGGAGTGGGTAAGACTACTTGTGCCCGGATTTTTGCCAAAACAATTAACTGCTCGTATCCGGGAGAAGACGGAGAAGCTTGTAATGCCTGTGAATCCTGCGTGTCCTTTAATGAGCAACGTTCTTATAATATCCATGAACTGGATGCTGCTTCCAACAATTCGGTAGATGATATCCGTTCTCTGATTGAACAGGTTAGAATTCCGCCACAAACGGGGAAATATAAAGTTTATATCATCGATGAAGTCCATATGTTGTCGGCGGCGGCGTTCAATGCTTTTTTGAAAACTCTGGAAGAACCTCCGCGGTATGCCATTTTTATTCTTGCTACAACGGAAAAACATAAGATACTTCCGACGATTCTTTCCCGTTGCCAGATTTACGATTTTAATCGCATCGGCATTAATGACACGGTCGATTATCTTGAATATGTGGCCGGGCAGGAGAATGTTTCTTTCGAGAAAGAAGCTTTGAATGTTATTGCTCAGAAAGCCGACGGAGGCATGCGTGATGCGTTATCGATCTTTGATCAGGTAATCAGTTTTACCGGGGGAAATATTACTTACCGGTCCGTCATTGAGAATTTAAATGTACTGGATTACGAGTATTATTTCAAACTGACCGGAAATATTCTGCAAAGTAATGTCGGAGCATGCCTGCTTATTTTCAATGAGATACTTGGAAAAGGGTTTGAAGGGCAACATTTTGTAGAAGGGCTGGCGTCTTTTTTCAGGGATTTACTGGTTTGTAAAGATCCGGAAACCATAGTCCTTTACGAAGTGGGAGAAGTTGTAAAATCGAAATATCAGACCGTAGCACAAGCCTGCGATATAAATTTTCTGTATAAGGCTATTGAACTGGCCAACGATTGTGATTTGGCTTATCGGGCCAGTAAAAATAAGCGTTTGTTGGTTGAACTGCTACTGATTAAGCTTTGCCAACAGAATAGTCCTTTACATCCGGAGGCTGATAAAAAAAAAACACTTGACCCGATAATTGTTTCTGATCCTCCGGTTACAAATGCTCCTCAACAAGCGGTTTCGAAGACTGAAAATAATATAGAAAAACCTCGTGGTAACGGTGTGCCGGGAGGGATACCGGTCAGTATTTCATTAAAAGAAATCCGGAACAAAAAGGAAGAAGAAAAAGCGGTTGGAGAACATGTAGCCGAAACGGACCGGGAACTTCCGCGTAATTCATTTACCCGGGAGGAATTGATTGCAAAATGGAAAGCCTATGCACAGGATATCAGGGAAAAAATACACTTGAAAAATACCATGCTCAATATTTCTCCTGACCTGAAAGACAAGGAGACGGTTTTCGTTTCGGTATATAATCCCGGGCAGGCTCAGAAATTACAGGAAGAATCCACTTCACTGGTGGAGTTCCTTCGTCGTGAATTGAAAAATGCATCTATCAGGATGGAAGTCGATATAACGGAACAGGAAAACACGCAAATAGCTTATACGGAATCTGATAAATATAAACTGTTTGTATCTAAAAATCCTCAGTTACAGCAGTTTGTAAATGAATTTCGGTTGCGTTTAGACTAATACGACATTGTTTAGCACGTCTATCTTTTTCAGGCATTTTTCTATTTTGTCCATAGCATAATCCAATTGTTCAAATGTGTGAGTCGCCATCAGTGAGAAACGGATCAATGTATCGTTTGGAGCAACGGCCGGAGAAACCACAGGATTTACAAAAATTCCTTGGTTGAATAATTCTTTGGTTACCCAGAATGTTTTATCGTTATTCCTGATAAACAGCGGGATAATAGGAGTGGATGTATGCCCGATTTCACAACCCATATTGCGGAAACCTTCCAAAGCATAATGTGTCAGATCCCAGAGATTTTGTATTCTTTCCGGTTCATTGACCATGATATCGAAGGCTGCACTCGCTGCGGCTGTGGCAGCGGGGGTGTTGCTGGCGCTGAATATATAAGAACGTGAATTATGGCGTAAATAATCAATAACATCCTTGTCGGCTGCAATAAATCCTCCGATAGAAGCTAAGGATTTACTGAAAGTACCCATGATCAGGTCTGTTTCAGGAAGAAGGTCGTAGTGATCGGTGGCCCCACGTCCCTGACGGCCCAAAACACCTAAACCATGTGCCTCGTCCACCATGATATTGGCATTGTATTTTTTAGCTAATCTTACGATTTCAGGGATGTTGGCTAAATCGCCTTCCATGCTGAACACTCCGTCCACAACGATCAGTTTTATTTTATCCGGATGGCATTTTTGCAATTGCTGTTCCAGGGAGTGCATGTCATTGTGTTTGAATTTCAATTTGTTGGAGTAGGAAAGGCGGTGTCCTTCTATGATGGAGGCGTGATCAAGTTCGTCCCAGATGATATAATCTTCACGTCCGGTAAGGCAGGAAACGACTCCTAAATTAACCTGAAAACCTGTAGAATAAGTAATTGCGTCGTCTTTTCCTACAAAATCGGCTAACTTGCGCTCCAGTTCCAGATGAATGTCCAGTGTTCCGTTGAGGAAACGGCTTCCGGCCATTCCGGTGCCGTATTTTTTTATTGCGGCGATAGCCGCTTCTTTGATTTTGGGATGATTGGTTAATCCCAGATAAGCATTTGAACCAAACATCAGGACTTTTTTCCCATCAATGATAACCTCCGTATCCTGGTCGCTTTCAATAGCTCTAAAATAGGGATAGGTACCTGCGGCTTTAAATTGTTTAGACCTTAGAAGAACATCATTTTTGCTTAGTTTATCAACAAGAAGGTTCATATTAAAATCAGAATGACAATGTTAATATTAAATTAAAATTG
>JAITTA010000242.1 GCA_031287395.1 Dysgonamonadaceae bacterium
TTTGGAAACGGAACGCCTGCCGGAAACTGCTCAAAACGGCTTTTTTGCTGTCAGCCAACCAAAGACACTAAAAGTCAATTACTGCTGACTTCCAATCATTTACCTTATTTTTCCTTTTGTTGCGTTTTTTGAGGTGGGTTTACAAAGATAGTATTAATTAACAGAAGAATGATACAACGAATATATTTTTCCGGGAAATCAGACAATTCCACTGAAACCCATAAAAGCCATGGCCAGAATACCGGCCGTAACCAATGCAACAGGAATTCCCTGCATCGCCTTCGGTACATGAGTCAACGCCAATTGTTCACGAATTCCGGAAAAGATAATTAAAGCCAAACCAAAACCAATAGCCGATGAAATGGCAAAAACTACGGAAGACAAAAGGTTGTAGTCCTTCTGTATTACCATGATAGCTACACCAAGAATTGTACAATTAGTAGTAATCAACGGAAGGAATACTCCCAACGCCTGGTAAAGCGCAGGTGATACTTTCTTCAATATGATTTCAACCATTTGAACCAGGGCTGCAATAATCAGAATGAAACTGATGGTTTGCATAAAACCCAATCCGAAATGATCCAATACAAGTTTTTGTATCAGATAAGTCGCCAGAGTAGCGATAGTCATTACAAATGCTACTGCCGCCGACATTCCTATGGCTGTTTCTACTTTTTTAGAGACTCCCAGAAACGGACAAATCCCTAAAAACTGAGCCAATACAATATTATTGACAAATACTGCGGAGATAAATATAACAATATAGCTCATATACAAGGAGTTAGATGAAATTATAAGTAGTTATAAGGAGTTACAAGTAGTTACAAGTAGTTAAAGGGAGTTACAAGGAGTTGGAAAGATTCCGAAAAATAATCCTATAACTCCCTTTAACTACTTGTAACTACTTGTAACTCCTTATTTTATTAATGATCGCGATCAAGAAACCCAATACAATAAAGGCTCCGGGAGCCAATACAAAAATCAAGGAACCGAAATTTTCAGGATATATGGTCTGGGAAAACATTTTTCCCGTACCTAAAAACTCACGGCAAGTACCCAACAAAGTCAGGGCAAATGTAAAGCCCAAACCGATCCCTATTCCGTCGAACATTGAAGGAAATACCTTGTTTTTAGCGGCAAAAGCTTCTGCCCTGCCCAAAACAATACAATTCACAACAATTAAAGGAATAAATAAGCCCAGACTTGAATACAAAGCCGGGATAAAAGCTTCCATCAACAGTTGAACTACAGTTACAAAAGTAGCTATCAGAACAATATAAGCCGGAATCCGAACCTGATCCGGGATCAGGTTTTTCACTGACGAAACGGTCATATTGGAACAGACAAGCACGAATGTTGTTGCCAAACCCATAGCCATTCCGTTAAGCGCCGATGACGTAGTACCTAAGGTCGGGCACATTCCAAGTAATAAGACGAATATGGGATTCTCCTTGATTATACCGTTGGTCAATATTTTCAAATTGTTGTTCATATATCTGGGGTTATAACTTAAAATTAATTTATCATTTTTTCTGCGTTGCTTCCGTAGTTCCGTCATTGGGGGCGGTTGCTCCTGATCCGGCGTCACTGACACCTCCGGAATAAGCGGTGTAAGCACGATTAATAGCTTCTAAAAAAGCTCTTGAAGAAATTGTTGCAGCCGTAATGGCATCTACACTTCCTCCATCTTTAGAAACTTTCAGATCTCCTTTCTTCAATTCTTTTCCAATAATATTCCGATTGTTCTTATCTTCCTTGAACCAGAATTTCATTTTATCTCCAAGACCAGGAGTTTCAGCATGTTGCAATACAACATAATTCAATAGTCTGCATTTTTCATCCAGTCCGACAATAATTCTGATTTCTCCACTAAATCCCCTCATCGAATTCGATTCAATAGCAGCCCCTACATTTTTTCCGTCTTTTTTCACCGGATAAACTTTCAGAGAATCCGTCTCATTTATTTTAGCCCAATACGCCTCTTCGGCAGGCGAATTATCAAATTCGGGAGTCACCTCACGAATTGCGTTCTCCAACTGTAATTTTTTGGATGTCTCAATCGGCCCTTTCGTATATTCATTGACCATAGCCAGGATCATACCCGCAACAAGGCAGATAGAAAACAATGAAAGAAACATATTCCGTAAAGAAGATTTCAGTTTAGCCATTTTTCACTACCTCCCCGAATCGTTTAGGTTTAAAATAAGTATTGATAAGCGGAGTCAATGCATTCATAATCAAAACGGCAAAAGAGACTCCTTCCGGATACGAGCCGTACCTACGAATTACTGATGTCAGAATTCCGATGCCGAACCCATAAATCAACATTCCTTTTTTACTCATAGGCGACGTCACATAATCGGTTGCCATGAAAATGGCGCCGAGTAAGAGTCCTCCTGAAAACACCTGATAGAGAGGAAATTTAACCGCAAATTCTCCTGTATGAGCAGAAATGACAATCGTAAAGAAAATAAATACGGTTCCGACAATCGACACCGGAATATGCCAAGTAATGATTTTTTTCCACAACATATAAACAAAACCTAAAATCAGAGCGATTGCGCTCACCTCCCCCAGACTTCCACCCATCTTACCTAAAGTCATAGAGACAAAAGAAGGTAAAACTCCGAAATGAGCTTTCATCATTGCCAAAGTCGTGGCGCCTGTCGTAGCATCCGCATAAGTGACCGGGAAAAATCCCGGTTCCGGCCAGGTTGTCATTTGGGCAGGAAAGGAAATCAGAAGAAATACCCGTCCAACCAAAGCCGGATTGAAGATATTATTACCAAGCCCACCGAACGACATTTTTCCAATCCCGATTGCAACCGACGCTCCTATAACAACAATCCAGACAGGTAGATTGGAAGGCAAATTAAATGCCAGAAGCAAACCGGTCAGAATTGCAGAACCATCAAAAATGGTTATCTTTCCTTTAATTAAGAATTTTTGAATTAGAAACTCAAACAAGACGCAAGACGCTATCGAAACCGCAGTTACAATCAAGGCTCCCAATCCGAAATACAATAATGAGACCAAAAATGCCGGAATAAGTGCGACAAACACCCCATACATTTTTTTTTCGATGCTGTCGCCGCTATGGATGTGAGGCGATGGAGATACGATAAGTTGTTTTAACATAATAATTTATAAATTTAAAAATGAAAGAAATGAAGTCAATACTATTCTTTCTATTTCTCTCACTCCTTTCATTTTTTAATCACTTTTCCTTTTCCCAAACGTATATAATCGAGCAAGGGACGGTTGGCAGGACAGATATAACTGCACGAACCACATTCAATACAATCCGTAATCGCGTTTTTTGCAGCCAGTTTCAACTCATTGAATTCCATCAAGCTCATCAAATAACTGGGTATCAATCCCATAGGACAGGCACTAACGCATTTGGCACAACGAATACAATTCCGCATTTCTTTACGCTGAGCTTCCGGAGAAGGGATTAACAAAACACCCGAACTTCCTTTTCCAACCGGAATTTCCGTGCCGGTCAGAGCTTTACCCATCATCGGCCCACCCAAGATGATCTTGGCGGTACCATCCGGCATTCCACCGGCATAATCAATCAATTCTCCGACAGGGGTTCCGATTCGTGCTCTCACATTACAAGGTTTCCCGAGCTTTTTACCTGTGATCGTAACCACGCGTTCGATCAGGGGTTTATTTTTCTGAACAGCTTCGTAAACAGCATAAGCCGTAGCAACGTTCTGGACAATCGCTCCGACAGCCACAGGCAATTTTCCACCGGGAACCTGCCTGCGAATCAATGCATCGATTAATTGTTTTTCTCCGCCCTGAGGATATTGAACTTTTAACGATTGGACAGTGATTCCGGGATAATTCCGGGACAATTTTTCGAAAAGTTCAAGGGCATCTTTTTTATTATTCTCAATCCCGATTATCGCCCGATCTACCAAGACTGCTTTCATCAGGATAGAAATTCCAACCATGATTTCCTCTCCTTTTTCCAACATCAAAGCGTGATCGGAGGTCAGATATGGCTCACATTCGACTCCATTGATTATCAATACTTCAGCTTTCGTGCCCGGAGGAGGCAACAATTTTACCTGAGTCGGGAAAGTAGCGCCTCCCATTCCGACAATTCCGGCAACAGCAATCTTCTCTAGAATCTCTTTCGATGAAAAATGACATTCCTTTTTCAAAGTATCCGTACGATCAATCGTATCTTCCCAGACATCTCCTTCCACATTGATCAAAACAGCAGGACGCTTATATCCGCTGCTATCTGCAACCGAATCTATTTTGAATATCTTACCTGAAACCGGAGAATGGATATTAGAAGAGACAAACCCTCCGCTTTTAGCAAGTAACGTTCCTACCCTGACCTGATCTCCTTTTTCGACAACAGGAACCGCCGGCACACCGATATGTTGCGACAAAAAAACAATTGCCTGAGCGGGCAAAGGAATATTCTCAATGGCTTTGTGCCCGGATAATTTATTTTCAGGCGGATGAATGCCTCCTATTCGAAATGTTTTTAGCATTATAAGTTATCAATTTTAAATTATGGAAATGGGATCTTCTTCAACGATCAATGGTTTTTCTTTTTTCAAAGGAAAATTTAACTCAACAATAGCTGAAGTAGGACATTCATCAACACATTTCCGACATAAACGGCACCGGTCATCATTAATAGATGCCAGATTATCCTCTATAGTAATTGCTTCAAAAGGACAGACCTTTTGGCACTTTGAACAGGCAATACAGGCTACATTACAGGATTTTCTTGCGATAACACCTTTATCCTTATTCATACAACCGACATAAATACGACGTGATTTTATTCCTTTTTTACGCAACTGAATCAGTTGTTTCGGACAAGCCTTGACACAAGCGCCACAAGAAGTACACTTTCCTTCGTCCACTTCAGGTAACAAGGTCTCCGGATTGATGTGGATAGCATCAAAAGAACAGGCATCAACACAATCGCCATGCCCCAGACAACCATACGAACATCCGGTATCACCACCATATAATGAAGACGAGATTGCACAATTGGATGTTCCATCATAATAATTGGTACGGAGGCGGTTTTCACAGTTTCCATTACACCTTACAACAGCAATCATAGGAATTTTTTCCCGTACCGTCTTACCTAAAATTCCAGCAACCTTATTCATGGTCTCCGATCCTCCCACGGGACAAAATAACTCATCCAGGACTTCAGCTTTGACACAAGCGCCGGCAAAACCGGCACACCCCGGATAACCACAGCCTCCGCAATTAGCAGCAGGAAGGATATCCTGAATCCGTCCGATCCGGGGATCTTCTTCCACGTGAAATGCCTGAGAAACAAAATAAAGGACTGTTGCTCCAATAGCGCCTATCGCTCCTAAAAAAATGACGGCTAACAATATCAGATTCATATGTACATTATTTATTTTTAAAGGTCATACGGAACTTGCGTCATGGTCATGCTCTTTGGTGCAAGTTTTGTATACTCGTTTCATATTTTATTCAAGTTAAATACAAATTTTCGTTTTAATTTATTTTTTAAAAAAAACAATACCAAATAGTAAATAATAAGAGCCGATACAGCCATCCCCGCACCCGTAATCTCGGATTCGAATAATCGAATCCCTGCAAACAACAACACCAACATAATCAACATAGGCAGAAAAAAGGCTAACATGACGGCTTTCAGACCCAACAAAGCGGATCCCGTAACGAGCACTTCTTCTCCTACCCTAAAATTTCCCTTATGATCCGGAATTTCCAATATTTTTTCCTTCACATCCGAAAGATTGCACATCGATTGAGCATGACAACCGGCACAGGCTGTTTCTTGCAAAATTTTCACCCGCATCCCATGTTCATTTATCTGCAAAATGACACCCGGATATTCTATTTTTGAACTCATTTTGTAATATAGACATTGCAATTGGAGACAAAAATAAGAAATAAAAAATAAACGGCAAAAGAAAAGTAAGAAAATAATGTGTACGTACACAGAAATTAACAAAGAACTTATCTCAATTTTTTTTTAACGAGTTCAAAATATCATATTGTATCGCAGAAAATTACCAGGTGTAATTCAAGCCGAAACTTAAGATTTCCGTGAGCTGCCAATAACCGAGTTTGTCATCCTTTTTAATCCCTTTTGCATCATCGAAACGGACATATGCATAAATTTTCGTAGAAAAATAACGGTTAATTGCCAGGTTCAATTCATTTTCAGATTCCAACTCCAATCTCTGATAATCGGAAAAACACTTAAACCGTGAAGAAAAAGTAATTCCCTTACTAAAACTAATCTTAAGAGTACTGTTGATTGAGGAACCCAAAAGAAGCGTATCATTTTTTCCTTCAGGAATTCCATAACCGGTCGGATTTACCGCTTCAGGATCCCGGACATAAGTATATTTTATTGATAGAGGAGAAATATCCGCATTGACAGAAAAATTTTTATCCTTATTGGTTTTAGATGTTTTTTTCAATTGGTATTTCATACCCAGGATACCCATGTTCAAGAAAAACGGAGACATAAAAGCCGCTTTTTTAACGGTAGAATTTTCTTTATAATTATTAAACAACTGGGTTTTCAGTTCCAGGTTCGTAGAATAAGACCAGTTTGCACCGGCGGCAATACCAAAATCGCTGTAACTTCTCAACAAATCATTCCCTACCTTTGTTGCTCTCAATGTATCATTAGGATTTGTGTACATACTCAAATCCCACCTGATTTCGTTGTTATTCTGTATTTTTCCTTTTTTATAATTGAATGTGACTTTTTGATTACTCATAATGTTAATACTAGAAACTCCTCCTTTATACCAATTCTCTGATACAAATCCCTGGGAAATCTGGAATTGATGACTGCCATTTACAACCCAATACTTCCGTTTTGTAGCCAGGCGTACCGGAGTCCCGGCACTGGAAAAATCGGGATTATTTTCTACTCTGAAAAGGTCTTTGAAGACATTGATCTCCATAGTTGCCGGTTTTACAACTTCATATTCGGCCAAATCATCTTTAAAATATTTCACACTGTGAAAGTCAGACAGGATGGTATTCAAGTAAATTTTTTGTCTTAATTTTCGTTCATACTCGCTCATACCCACCGAATAATTCATCTCCTTCGTAAGATCATAAGGTGGAAAAGTCAGCTTAACAGAAAGAATTTCATCCAAGGGATTCAAATATTTACCGGAGAATAATTTTCCCGTAAATATAATCGGCAAATACATAGGATCCAGAACCAGGGTATCCTGGTAAGTCACCGGATAATTAACCGGATCATAAAACGGATCGAGCAGTAAATCTTTATAATACCTTGGGCCTCCGTCCAAAGTAATATCGTAATATCTTAATTCGAGAGCCGGCATTGTATTGGTGAAGTAAACTTTCTGTTTTTCCTCCCAGACCTCCCGCATATTGGTAATAGAATTGAAGATACTATCCTGTAAATGAGTATCTTCATTGGGAAAAACCTGTTCCTGAGCGTAAAGGTTAGAAATACCGGATAGTAAAAATCCTATTAAAAAAAGGCGCTTTATATTCTTGTAAAGAGTGTTCATAAATATCCTCCTCATCTGCTATTGACATGCGAAGTTAATCATTTCGTTCTTATTTTTCAAAAAATTTTAAATATTAATACGAAAAATTCCTTTACTTTTGTACCTTAATACTTTATTCCAAATAAAAACAATAACATAAATCAATCTATAATGCCCAAGATATCGACCAGAGGAATTGAGATGCCGGCTTCCCCGATACGAAAACTGGCCCCTCTGTCTGACTCCGCCAAAGCTCGCGGTCTTAAAGTTTATCACCTGAACATCGGACAACCGGACGTAAAAACTCCGGAGTCTGCACTTGATGCCGTCAGGAATCTAGACCGTAAAATACTGGAATACAGTCCGAGCGACGGGAATCGCAGTTACCGGGAAAAATTGGTCCGGTATTACTCCCGTTTCAACATAAACGTTGCGTCCGATGATATTATTGTAACAACCGGCGGATCCGAAGCCGTTTTGTTTGCTTTTATGGCCTGTCTGAATCCCGGAGACGAAATCATTGTCCCCGAACCTTCTTATGCCAATTACATGGCGTTCGCCATTTCGGCCGGAGCAGTTATCAGATCAGTTCCATCGAGTATCGACAAGGGGTTTGCACTACCTCCGGTAGAAGAATTTGAAAAACTAATCAACGAACGCACCCGTGGTATCCTGATTTGCAATCCCAACAATCCTACCGGGTATCTTTACAGCCGGACGGAAATGAATAAGATCCGGGACCTGATAAAAAAGTACGATCTTTACCTGTTCTCAGATGAAGTTTACCGGGAGTTCATCTATACAGGTTCTCCTTATGTCTCAGCGCTTCATCTTGTGGGGATAGAAGAAAATGTAGTGCTTATCGATTCTGTTTCAAAACGATACAGCGAATGCGGCATTCGTATCGGGACATTAATTACCCGGAATAAAGAACTTCGTAAAACGGTAATGAAATTCTGCCAGGCGCGTCTGAGTCCCCCGCTACTGGGACAAATTGTTGCGGAAGCTTCTCTGGATATCCCGGATGAATACATGCGTGAAACATACGATGAATACCTCGAAAGGCGTAATTTTCTAGTTGATAGTTTAAACAAGATTCCGGGAGTTTATTCTCCTATTCCCATGGGGGCATTTTATACCATTGCCAGTTTGCCGGTAAAAGATACAGATCATTTTTGTGAATGGTGTTTGTCTGATTTCGAATACGAGGGTCAAACGATCTTCATGGCTCCGGCCTCAGGATTTTACATTACTCCGGGATTGGGGAAAAATGAAGTCCGGATAGCTTATGTTCTGAAGAAAGAGGATCTGGCAAATGCGATGACGATATTGGAAAAAGCATTGGAAACATATAATAAGTTGTAGGTTTTACGTTTGGTTGATACACTCCTCCAAACGTAAAATGTAAAAACACAATGA
>JAITTA010000276.1 GCA_031287395.1 Dysgonamonadaceae bacterium
TACGAATGGTTCAGGAATGGCTCTCCTGCCGGAGAAAACAACAGTATTCTTTCAGGCTTGGGAGAAGGTTATTACCGCATCAGAATCACCGATGCGAACGGAATTTCTATCGAATCGGAAGAAATTTTCCTTGATGAACCGGAAAAACTATCCATCGTCACTTCCGCCGCCGACCTGAGATGTAGTCTTGATACTAACGGATGGGCCCAGGCTATCGTATCGGGAGGGACATTTCCTTACCATTTCAGTTGGTCGAACGGTGCAAATTCCCCCAGAATTGAAAATATTCCGAAAGGAAAGTACTTTATACTCGTAACCGATGCAAACGGATGCGAAATAACCGAAAACGTTTCAATTGTTCAGGCCGGAGGGATTGTCGCCAAAGCCGAATTGATTCCACCAACCTGTCACAACGGCACAAACGGTGCGATCAATATCGATATTTCCGGAGGGGAAGCACCTTATTCATTCGAGTGGAATAACGGTTTGAAGAGTCTGAATCATACCGGATTACCTGCTGGGAATTACAGCATTACCATCACGGATGCGAACCATTGTTCTCACGAAATATTTTACTACACATTATCTCATCCGGACAGCATCATCATAGACCTGGGAAAAGATATTACCCTTTGCGATGGTCAGAGCCTGCAAATCAATGCCCGGAGCGACGAAGAAGTGAAGAGTTATGCCTGGTTCAATCCATATGGACTTAAGATATCCGACAAACAGGATATCACCCTTCAGGAGCCCGGGATGTACCGGGTTGAAATCCTCACCGAAAAAGGATGTAAAGGAGCCGGAAACATTAAAATCGACCGGGAACATCGAAAAATCGCCAACGATTTTCTTATAGCCTCCCAGGTGCCGATCAATGATGAAATATTCGTTGTAAACATAAGCGATCCGGCGCCGGATAAAATCGAATGGATATTACCGGATGGAGAAGGGAGCAATTTTGAGATTGTCAGTAATGATGAAAACATTCTGAGCCTGATTTTCAAACAATACGGAACATTTACAATCGGCATGATCACCTATTCGGGAAATTGTACCGAAACGGTTTATAAAGCGGTTCTTGTAACAGACAAAGAAAACATTGCAAATTATGAAGAAGCGGACGAACCTGTACTGAAATCATTTTCCGTATTTCCAAATCCCAATCCGGGTTATTTTGAAACATTGATTGAAGTCAAAGATGACAATCCAGTTATACTTCAATTGGTGAATAGCGGTTCCGGAAAAGTAACAGAACGACGAACCCTGAAAGGGAAAAAAATTTACAAAGAATCATTCAATATTACCGGGAATGAAAAAGGAACATACATTCTGAACTTATATACTTTGCAATCCAGGTCTGTAAAAAAAGTGATAATAAAATAAACACTTCAGAATAGCTTGATGAGGCACATTCTCTCATTCAAAAAATTATCCCAACTATTTGTTTGTAAAATAGTTGGGATTTTTAAGATCTATACGGAAAACGCCCCTACCTGATATTCGCAATGCTGATGATATCGGCAAATACTCCGGCGGCCGTCACACTAGCCCCGGCGCCATACCCTTTGATAATCATCGGATACTCGTTGTAACGCTCGGTCGTGATCAAGATGATATTATTACTTCCTTCCAACTCGTAAAAAGGGTGCGTCCTATCCACTTCCTGCAAGCCTACTTCACATATTCCTTTCTCCATTTGCGCTACAAAACGGAATTTCTTCCCTTCGGATTCCAGTTTTTTACGTTTATCTTCAAATTCGGCATCCAACTCGGAAATCATTTTACAGAAATCTTCCGGCGAACCGTGAAAATACTTATCCGGAACAAATAAATTTTTCTTCACATCCTGTTGCTCAACAGCATATCCGGCTTCCCGGGAAAGGATAACCAATTTACGGATAACATCCGTACCACTAAGATCAATGCGTGGATCGGGCTCCGAATATCCGGCTTCTTTAGCCATTTGTATCGCCTTGCTTATTGGAATTTCCGCACTGATGGTATTAAAAATAAAATTGAGCGTGCCGGAAAGTACTGCCTGCAATTTCAATATTTTATCCCCGCTATTGATCAATGCATTCATCGTATTGATAATAGGCAACCCGGCGCCGACATTTGTTTCAAACAGATACTTGATACCATACTTCCGGGAAATGGTTTTCAGTTCGGAATAAATTTGATAACTCGACGACGCGGCAATTTTATTCGCAGTCACCACAGATACATTATTGGAAATCAAATTTTTATAAAGACCTGCAATCGCCGGACTGGCGGTACAGTCCACAAAAACCGAATTAAAAATATTCATTTCCTCGATCTCCCTGTAAAGCATTTCGGGAGAAGAATCTTTTCCTTCCGTCTTCAGGATTTCGACATAATGGTCCAAATTGATTCCTTGACGATTGTATACCGCCCGTTTGGAATTGGCAATTCCAACCACCCTGACTTGAAGGCTGTTTTGTTCCATCAATTTGGGTTGTTGCAATCTGATTTGTTCCAGTAAACTTTTACCCACAGTTCCAATACCAACCAGGAATATATTTAAAACCTGATATTGCGAAAGGAAAAACGAATCGTGGATAGCGTTCATGGCCTTACGCAAATACTGTTTTTTAATGACAAATGAGATATTTGTTTCCGAAGCTCCCTGAGCACAAGCGATAACACTGATCCCGCTTCGTCCGAGGGTACCGAATAATTTTCCGGCAATACCGGGAGTCCGTTTCATATTTTCTCCCACAATAGCTACTGTTGCCAAATCTTTTTCCGGTTTGACATCGTTGATCTCCCCCTGTTGTATTTCATGGGCAAACTCGTCCTTCAAAACTTTCACCGAAAGTTCTGCATCTGCATTCCTGACAGCGAAGGAGGTGGTATTTTCGGAAGAAGCCTGGGATACCATGAACACACTGATACCATTCTTAGCCAATGCACGGAATATACGGTAATTGACTCCTATCACCCCTACCATACCGAGTCCTTGTACAGTAATCAAACAAGTGTCATCAATAGAAGAGATTCCTTTAATAAACGATCTGCCGCCATTACTTTTTTCTTTGGTAATCAAAGTTCCGACACCTTCCGGATTAAAAGTATTCTTAATCCGGATCGGAATATTTTTGTGATAAGCCGGAAAAATGGTAGGCGGATAAATCACTTTTGCTCCGAAATTCGAAAGCTCCATCGCTTCAATGTAACTCAAACGATCAATCACGTAAGCATTACTGATGACACGCGGGTCGGCCGTCATAAAACCGTCTACATCCGTCCAGATTTCCAAAACGGAAGCATCTAAAGCGGAAGCCAGAATGGAAGCCGTATAGTCCGATCCTCCCCTACCCAAATTGGTCACCTCCCCGGTATCCCTGTTGGATGAAATGAATCCGGGTACCACAGATATCTGAGGTAAATCGGATAGTTCTTCTTCCAGAAGCTTATTAGTCAGTTCAAAATCAACAATGTGTTTTTGAAACTGTTTTTCTGTTTTGATAAACCGACGGGCATCAAATAACTTCCCCCCATCGATTACATTACTGACAATCAACGAAGAAATTCGCTCTCCATAACTGACAATAATATCGGACGTCTTCTGCGAAAGATCCTGAATCAAAAATACTCCCTTGAATATATTTCCCAATTCATCAAGCAAACCGGTCACTTCTTTCAGGACAAACCGGCGACATGACGGATCCGAAACAGCGCCTTCCACCACTTCAATATGACGATTTACTAAAGAATTGAATTCTTTCTCATAAGAATAATCTCCTTGCGAAGCCATTCGGGCGGTATTCAACAACTGGTCGGTAACACCTCCCAAAGCCGATACGACTACGATAACCTGCTCATTTACAGCCTCAACAATTCGCTTGACTTCCAACATACAAGCGACGGTTCCTACGGAAGAACCGCCGAATTTCATGATCTTCATTGACGGAATAATTTATTTTGCGGCTACAAAAATAACAAAAAGATATCAAACCCAACCCTGGGCTTGCAATTTTATTTCAGTTCCATCCCGGGCAAGTAAATTTGCACCCATAGATTCATCACAAATATAACCTATTACGTGAATTCCTCCTATATTTTCTATCTTTTCATGCAATTCAAGAGGCACAGTAAATAACAATTCATAATCGTCCCCCCCATTCAAAGCAACCGTAGATACGTTCATATTGAACTGTTCGGCCATCACTGCCGTTTGATAATCGATTGGAATGCGATCCTCATAGAGGACACATCCTACCTTATTTTCATAACAAATATGCAGGAGTTCTGAAGCCAATCCGTCGGAAATATCAATCATAGAGGTTGGTACAATTTCTTCCCGGGACAAGATTTCGATGATATCTTTCCGGGCTTCCGGTTTCAATTGCCGCTCCAACAAATATTCTTTTCCTGCAAAATCAGGATTGAAATCCATTTCCCCTTTAAATACCATCTTTTCTCTCTCCAATAACTGCAGACCCATATAAGCAGCGCCTAAATCACCTGAAACGCAGATTAAATCCGTATTTTTAGATCCTTTTCGATATGTAATACTATCTTTTCGTCCTTCTCCAATACAAGTAATACTAATACAGAATCCCGTCAGTGACGATGAAGTATCACCTCCTACAATATCCACACCATAAATTTCACAGGCCAATTTCAATCCTTCGTAAAATTCT
>JAITTA010000030.1 GCA_031287395.1 Dysgonamonadaceae bacterium
CATTCAACTCGGTATTCTTTGTATATAATACAGGAAAGATCACTTCCGGATTATGTTTCTTATTGATATCCCACAAATCCCGATGGCTACCGACCAAGCTGTATTGACCCGACTGAATAATGATTTCGGCATACTCTAAAGCCTTATTCAAATCATCCTGATTACGTTTCACCGTTAAATATGTTTTTGATAACAAATGCATGGCCGCATACTTGGTTACTCTTCCGTATTCCGTATCAGGATAACGTTCGGGCAAACTATTAATGCATGACTCCAGATCTGAGATCACCTGTTTCCAGACCTCCTCTTTGGAGTCCCTGTAAGAAGTTGTCTCCGCTGTTTTTGTCGGATTTAACTTCAACGGGACATCCCCGAATTGCTGAACCAAATGAAAGTAATACAAAGAACGGATGAACTTCAATTCCGCGATGTACCGGTCTGCAAGAGATTGTTGCAGATCCGCTATGCTCGTTGTTTCCAGCACCTCGAGCACACTGTTGATTTTGTTTATCGAACTGTAACTATGCGACCACATGCTGTAAAATTCACCGGTAGAAGCATCAAATGTCCAGTTTTGAAAAGCCAGGGGAGCCGCCCATGTCACCCAGAGATCACTGGGGCCTTCACAAAGATAAATCATCCATTCGGAAATATACATGCCCCGGAGAGTGGAATATGCTCCGTTTACTCCATGCTCAATTCCTTCTTTTGTCGTATAGAAATTACCTACGGTAACTTTATTGTATGGCGTTTCTTCAAGAAAAGATTCGCACGATTGTAATGCAAAAAAGAAGCAAAACAATAAAATGAAATTTTTTTTATTTCTCATTGCCATAATCTGTTTTGAATTAAAATTTAACATTGAATCCCAGTAAAAATGAAGTTAACGGTCTGTGACTGTCGTATGCAAAACAGTTCTCAGGATCCAGACCCTCGAATTGATTTACCGTCCAGACATAAGGATTGTCTATGGCAAAATAAATCCTCAAGTTCTGCATGTATGCTTTTTCTGAAATGTGCTTTGGGAAAGTATATCCCAGATTAACATTTTTCAATCTGACAAAAGACAAGTCCCTGAATGAATAATCACTGGTAACCAACAGATCCTGAGGGTTTGTAATTTTGGGTTTAGGAAAAGTATTGGACGGGTTGTCCGGCGTCCAGAAATCGACATCGATATGATTCACACGGGTTGAACCGGCCTCGTACGTCAACATGGGCAGGACTTGTCCGTAGTTTTGACGGGTATACAGGTAAAAGCTGAAATCAAAATTTTTGTAATTCATCGTAGAACTGATACCGCCTGTCCATTTGGGTATTTTATTGTAAATCTTCAAATCTGCCTGATCGTAAGTATTATTCTGATTAATATCTTTTATTTTAGGCTCTCCGGGGGTTCTCCCATAAACGGCAGCTTCGTTTTCCTCTCCCAATTGCCATACACCATCAAACTGATAAAGCCATTCTACATAAAAAGGTTTGCCGATGAACCATTTATCTCCCGGACTATCTTCTTTCCCATTGAAAAGTTCAATAATTTCATTTTTATTGTAACCGAAGGATAAATTCAGTTGCCATTTGAAATTTTTCGTTACGACAGGAACCGTATTTAAGGCCACTTCAATACCTGAATTTCTGGTTTGTCCGATATTTTGCCAAGTATTCGGATAACCGGATGTAATCGGCAAATTACGTTTCATAAGCAAATCGTGGGTATTCCGCCGATAGAGATCGATGGTACCTCCAAGCCGGTTTCTGAAAAAGCCGAAATCCAATCCGATGTTGTATTCTTCCGTGCGTTCCCAGCCAAGCGCTTCATTCGGGAGTTCCGTAGGAAGGTAGCCCATGGCTGCCTGTTCCGCATATCCGAAATAATAAGCGTTTTTACCCAATGTACCTTGTGTAGCATAAGGATCAATCGCCGTATTTCCCGTATTTCCCCAACTGAACCGTAATTTCAGGTTATTCAACACTTCTATGGATTTCAGGAATTCTTCTTCATTTAATCTCCAGGCCACGGCAAAAGAAGGAAAAAAGTCCCATTTATGTCCCTGTGCCAGACGGGAAGAGCCATCATAACGGCCGGTCAGGGTCAACAGATACTTGTCGTTATAGATGTAATTCAAACGCCCCATATAAGAAAGCATCGCCCATTCTCTGATTCCGGAACCACGAGTATAAATGGAAGGAGCTTCATTGACATTGTACCATTTACCATAGTAGGGTAAATCCTGTCCGGTCAGATTGATATTATCAAAACTGTAATCCTGCAGGTCGAATACAGCCGAAGCATCCAAAGCATGTTTTCCGAATTGTTTCTTATAATTCAATAATCCGGTAAGTGTTATTTGTTTTTCCGAGGCTTTTTCGTAGGAAGCCCAATTTTGGCCTAACTGGCGATCTTGAGAAACGGGACTACGATAACTTCCATATTCCATGGCAGTAAAATCAGGAGTAAAACTGGTTCTTAAATTCAAACCGTCAATAATTTGCCAGTCAAAGAATAAGTTGGCAATGATGCGGGTTCTTTGAGTTGTCCCGTCAACATTTGCGTCTTCCAAGTCGTACATCGGATTTGAGTGTAGCAGTGTCTGATACCATCCGCTGTTGTAAAAAAGTTTATTTCCTTCTTCATCATAAATTTTAGTCAAGGGATCCAATACCGTACCGAATGTCCAGACACTACTTTCTCCGTCGTGACGTGTAGAAGATGTCAATAAAGCGGAATATCCCATTGAAATGGTATTGGAGAGTTCCATATCTCCGTTTATCCTTCCGGTAAATCGTTGGTAATTCATATTGCGGATAATACTCTGATCCCGGTTATATCCTAAAACGATCATGTTACGGATTTTCTCCGATGCCTGGTTGATCGTCACATTTTGATCGGTCTTATATCCTGTACCGCCGAACATTTCATCCTGCCAATCGACATAGGCTCCGCTCTGAAGCACATCCAATTGTATCTGATCAAAGATTTCGGCATCCGTTTTACCGTTATTAGCTTGTCTTTTGTAATCGGCATACCTGGGCCCGCTCATCATATTATAATTTTTGAATGATTTGGAAATGCCGACATAAGAATCGTAACCGATGGAAACCTTACTTCCCTTTTTAGCTCTTTTGGTTGTAACAATAATAACGCCATTGGCGCCCCGGGACCCGTAAATTGCAGTAGAAGATGCGTCTTTCAATACGTCTATGTTCTCAATTTCTACCGGATTGATTTCATCCAGGCGGCCTCCAAACGGAGCTCCGTCAAGGATGATAAGCGGATTATTGGACGCATTCAGCGAGTTGAAACCCCGGATAACAATTGTAGAAGAAACTCCCGGTTGATTCCCGGAGGTAATATCCATTCCGGGAATTTTTCCTTGTAAAGCCTGCATCGGATCATTCATTACAGCCTGGTTTTTCAGAACATCCGAATTCAATTGCGATACAGCGCCGGTCAAATCCCGTTTTTTTATGGATCCGTATCCGATGACGACAATCTCGTTTAATTTCAGGATGTCTTCCTGCAATACGACGTCTATTTGTGTTTGATCCCCAGCGACCTGTTCCTGCGTTATATACCCGATATATGAAAAGACCAGAATCCCGGAACCTTCCGGAAGAGTGATTGAATAATCTCCGTTGACATCGGTAATTGTCCCGGCGGATGCTCCTTTGACTATAACATTTGCTCCGATCACAGGTTCACCGTTTTGCTCCGTCACTTTCCCCCTGATTTTTTTGACGTTTTGCTGTAAGTCCGCATTTTTCATCAGCATGATGTTATTCCCTTCCATAGCATAGGCAACGTCTGTGTTTCCAAATACTTTTTTCAGTACCAAGGCAACAGCTTCCTCCCTGACGCTGATACTGGTTTCTTCATTCAAAGGAATTTCGTCTTTGTTGTATACGAACAGATATTCCGTTTGATCTTCAATTTCGTTGATGATGTCTTTTATTGTTGTATTGGTCTTCGTAAAGCTGACTTTTGCTGTTTGGGAATCAGCTTCGGCCGCATACATACTTACAATGAAGACAAAAGAAAGTACAAAAGTTATTTTCATAATACGAATAATGTCCCTGAAATGTGATTTAAACAGGTTAATAAATACCGGATACAAAATAATTTTCATATTTTTGCAATGTGTTAGT
>JAITTA010000054.1 GCA_031287395.1 Dysgonamonadaceae bacterium
GAGATGATGCCCAAAGCATCTATTCTTTCCGTGGAGCCAATATCGATAATATACTGGATTTCAAAAAGATTTATCCTGAAAGCAAATTATTTAAACTGGAACAAAATTATCGTTCCACACAAATGATTGTCAACGCAGCCAATTCTCTGATTGACAAAAATAAAGAACAAATCCGGAAAACCATATTTTCAAAAAAACAGCAGGGTGAAGCGATACAAGTTATCAGCGCTTACTCCGATTACGAAGAAGGATATGCCATTGCTGGCAGAATTGCAGAAATGCGGATGCTTAAGCACTATAAATACAGCGATTTTGTTATTCTTTATCGAACCAATGCCCAAAGTCGTATTTTCGAAGAAGCGCTGCGAAAACGGAATATGCCGTACAAAATTTATGGTGGACTGTCGTTTTTCCAACGGAAGGAAGTAAAAGACATCATTTCTTATTTCAGGTTGATATCCAATCCGAACGATGAAGAGGCTTTCAAACGAATCATTAATTATCCCGCACGGGGTATCGGCGATACGACTATAAATAAAATTACCGTGTGCGCACACACTCATCAGGTCAGTCTATGGAATGTCATCTCCGATCCGATTGCTTACAACCTTCCGGTCAATAGCGGTACTGCCAATAAATTAAAAAATTTCAGGGACCTGATGAAAAGCTTTATCGAATCAAATACTACCATGGATGCCTATCAAATGGGAGAATTGGTGATCCGTCAGACAGGAATGGTAGGAGAGTTGTATCAGGAAAAAACCCCGGAAGGCTTAAGCCGTATTCAGAATATGGAAGAGTTGGTGAATAGCTTGCATGAGTTTGTAACAACCCGCCGGGAAGAAGGCATTGAGGGAATCAAAATGGGAGACTTCCTAGCCGAAATTTCCCTGATGACGGATCAGGATACGGATCAGGAAGGAGGCAATGATCGGATAATCCTGATGACTGTCCACTCCGCCAAAGGGTTGGAATTTAAAAATGTATTTGTTGTCGGTTTGGAAGAAGACTTATTTCCTTCTCAACTGAGTAAAAACAGCGAACGTGAAATAGAAGAAGAACGCCGGCTATTTTATGTCGCGATCACCCGGGCAGAAGAAAATTGTGTCCTTTCCTATGCCAAAAGTCGCTTCCAGAACGGACAATCACGAATGTCTGCTCCCAGTAGATTTCTCAAAGATATCGACCGGGAATATCTCAGACTGCCTTCCGACATCTCCTTTAGCCAACCTCTACCTGATCACTTTTCCCGTTTCGATTCTCCCTGGAAAAACACTTTTGAACGTCCGTGGAAAAATAAACCGGAAGAAACCCCGGTATTTACCCATCAGACAAAACGACTGACAAAAATCGACCGGATACAATCAATGACTCAGACCCCAATGAATGTTACTCCAAAAAATACAAATGGACTTGCAATCGGGAATACAATCGAACATGAACGCTTCGGAATCGGTAAAATAACAGGTCTTGAAGGATCCAACGAAAACGCCAAGGCAACAGTAGAGTTCGAAAATGCCGGTAAAAAACAATTACTATTAAAATTCGCAAAATTCAAATTAATCGACAAATGAACGAATTACTCTCCCCTTCCTTTGTTATGGAAGAAAGCCTGCTTCGCAGAAACCTTTCTCTTATCAAATCGGTGAAAGACCGGGCAGGAGTCAATATTATTCTGGCTTTCAAAGCCTTCGCTATGTGGAAATCATTTCCCATCATCAAAGAATACATCTCCTGTTCTACGGCCAGTTCTCCTTTCGAAGCGCAACTGGCCTTCGAAGAAATGGGTAGCCTCGCTCATACCTATTCCCCTGCTTACACGGAAAAAGATTTTCCTGCAATTATGAAATACAGCAGCCATATTACTTTCAATTCACGGACTCAATTCGAACGTTTTTACCCGGAAACATTAAAAAATCCGTCAAAAATATCCTGTGGTATCCGCATCAATCCGGAATATTCCAACGTGGCGACCGATTTATACAATCCCTGCGCCCCCGGCTCCCGGCTGGGCATTGTCAACTCCCTTATCGGGGAAAAATTACCGGAAGGAGTGGAAGGATTGCATTTCCATACGCTTTGCGAGTCGTCTTCCTACGATTTGGAAAAGACTCTGGAACAGGTAGAAGCTAAATTCGGACGTTTCCTGCCTCATATCAAATGGCTTAATATGGGAGGTGGACACTTGATGACGCGGAATGATTACGACGTAGAACACCTGATTCAACTGCTCCTGAATTTCAAGAAAAAATATCCCAACCTGGAAATGATTATGGAACCCGGAAGCGCTTTCGTATGGCAAACCGGCTTTTTATTTTCAACGGTGGTCGATATTGTGGAAAACCGGGGAATAAAAACCGCTATTGTGGACGTATCCTTTACCTGTCACATGCCTGATTGTCTCGAAATGCCCTACAAACCGGTAATAAGAGGCGCTCTCCAAGAACCTGTGCCCGGAAAACCGGCTTACCGTATTGGAGGAAATTCCTGTCTCAGTGGAGATTTTATGGGAGACTGGTCGTTCAATGAACCATTAAAAATCGGAGATACAATCATTTTCGAAGATATGATCCATTACACGATCGTCAAAACCTCCATGTTCAACGGAGTATCTCATCCGGACCTGGTATTGATGAAATCCGACGGCTCAATAGAAACTTACCGCCGCTTCGGATACGAAGATTATAAAAACCGGATGAGCTGAAATAATCCGACTATTTTATTTGAACCGTTTAGTGAAAAATATCATCAAATAAATATTATCTTTGCGGCCTTGTTTAACTTCAAAATTGTTGAAACTATGTCCGTTCACGTTGAAGATACCCGTAAAGTAACGACCCACCGCCTCATTGAAATGAAAAAACGAGGCGAGAAGATTTCAATGCTGACCTGTTACGACTACTCCATGGCTACGATTATCGATCAGGCCGGAATGGATGTCATTCTTGTAGGAGATTCCGCATCCAATGTGATGGCCGGGAACGTAACAACCCTCCCCATTACTCTCGATCAGATGATTTATCATGGCGTTTCGGTTACAAAAGCGGTAAAAAGAGCATTAGTAGTTGTCGACCTGCCTTTCGGATCCTACCAGGGAAATTCAAAAGAAGCCTTGAATTCCGCCGTCCGCATCATGAAAGAGACTTATGCCGACTGCGTGAAAGTAGAAGGCGGGGCCGAAATCAAGGAATCCGTACAACGGATACTCAGCGCCGGGATTCCTATCATGGGACATTTAGGTCTGACGCCACAATCCATCCATAAATTCGGAACTTATGCCGTCAGGGCAAAAGAAGAAACCGAAGCCAAAAAACTGATCGAAGACGCTTGCCTGCTTGAAGAACTAGGATGCTTTTCCATCGTACTGGAAAAAATCCCGGCACAATTGGCGAAACAAATCTCGGAAGAATTAACGATTCCTATAATCGGGATCGGAGCCGGCCCATACGTCGACGGACAAGTATTGGTCATGCACGACATGTTGGGAATCAACAAAGAATTTTCCCCCCGCTTCCTGAGAAGATATGCCGATTTATACGATACGATCCACGATGCTGTTCAAAATTACATTAAAGATGTAAAAGCGCAAGATTTCCCAAACGAGAAGGAATCGTACTCATAGAATCCATCTTGACTTTGGCTTCGTTTACGAAGCTTTATTTGTTAAATTTGTTTAAATTATTTGGTTTATAAAATAAACTAGTTTATATTTGCATCATAATTCAATTATTCATATAAAATATGGAAACAAAATTTACAGAAAAGGAAAGTTTGGCCTTAATCAGTGAAATGATTGATCAAGCCAGGAAAAATTTACAAAAAGGAAGTGGTAATTCTATGATTTTTAATGGTTTGCTTGTTTCATCTGTGGCATTGGCAAATATTGCCCTGGCATTCATCCTCTCCAATCCCAACCAATCGTTCTGGGTTTGGTGCCTGATGATTCCGGGAAGTTTTGTCACTAAAATAATTGACGGCAGAGTCGACCGGGAATCAATGGTTAAAACACATATCGACTCCATAATCAGATATACATGGTTAGGATTCGCCTGTTCCGTATGCATTCTCTTAGCCATCATTTTTATGTTGGGTCTCGGAAAAAAGTTCTATGAATTATTCTTCTTAATCAATCCTTGTATTATAGCAATGACAGGATTGGCAGAATTTATCACGGCCAAAGCCTGTCGTTTCAAACCGTATTTCTTTGGGGCATATACCATGTGGCTGGGGGCATTGTTATGCGGACTTGCCTTTTGGTTTACAAAAGAACAGGGATACGTTGTCATCATACAATTTTTCATCTTAATCATTTGCATGATTGTCGGATTTGTAATCCCCGGTTATCAATTGAACAAAAAAGCCAAAGAATCATGTTTGAAGAATTAGATCCCCTT
>JAITTA010000163.1 GCA_031287395.1 Dysgonamonadaceae bacterium
GCGTAGATGCCGTTGTAGCCGTTACGGATTCGCTGACTTTAAACGACTCTCGCAGGGCAATTCAGCTTCCGGGCGATGTAATCAGTGCGGGAGTTATGCCAAATCCGAGAAGTAAATAATCATTTTTAATTAGGAATAATATGAAAAAAATAATATTTTATTCGATTTTCTTTTTTGTCGCACTTGCCTTTTTTTCATGTAAGGAAGACGAACTGGGACCTAGTATAATACCGGATTCCGAGATCGGTCAAAATGTATATGATAAATGGTATACTGAAAATTTCAATAAACCGTACAATATCGACGTGATATACAAATTAAGAGATATTGACGCCGACGCCTATGACGAAATAGACAATACTAAGTACGGTTTTAATCTAGTTCCAGCCGACCCTGCCAAGAGTTTCGCTTTGGCTCAACTCATGAAATACTTTTGGGCAGGAGTATATGAAGAATACCAAGGCTCCGATTTTATTAAGGCAAACGGCTTTAGACAGATTCAATTTGAAGGTACTTACCGTTACAAAACATCGACGTATGTAAAAGCAACCGCTTCAGCTGGTATTAGAATCGTTTTTTGCGGAGTAAATAACTTGAACGTAGGCGACCTGAAAAATGCGAATTATATTACGGACACATATATGAAAACCATGTATCACGAAAATACGCATATCCTGAATCAGAAAAAGTCTTATCCAGCCGAATTTGGAAACGTTTGCGGCGCAGATTATATTGGCGATGACTGGAATACAAGAGATGATACAACCGTTTATAAACTCGGTTTTATAACACCTTACGCAGGACACTCTGCCGGAGAAGATTTTGCAGAAACGCTGTCAATCTATGTAACGCAAAGAAACAAATGGGATACTACTATAAAATGGCAGAGTCAAAGCGGCGGTAAAACCGACGTAGCGAAAATGGAACAAAAATTAGCCTACGTTCGCGATTATATGCGGGAAGCCTGGGGGATTGATATTGATGTGCTTCGCCAATTATACGAACAACGGGAAGCTAATCTGAAAGATTTGGTATTATTAACTTATTAATTTGAACGGAAGATGAAGATATTTAAATATTTATTGCTAGTGATTCCGGTATTGTGTATGACTTCCTGCCTGCGAGAGGAAGACGATGTTTTCGGAGAAGCTCCTGCAATACGAATGCAAAAAACGATCGCCGGATATAAATCGTTACTGACCGATGCTCCCAACGGATGGATAATTAATTATTATCCGGAACAAAAATATGGAGTAGGTGGATATGCCATCTATTGTAAATTCTCGGCTGACGGGAAAGTGGATGTTGCATGCGAAGTTAAAACGAATGTAGATTCTTATGAAATAGCATCTTCAACATGGGATATTATACCATACCAGGGACCTGTGCTCACGTTCGATACGTATAGCCCTGTGGTGCATTACTTCAGCGAAGTAAGCAGCACGTCCGACCGTGACGGACGGGCAGGCGACTACGATTTCGTCGTTATGAAAGCTGTGAAGGATACTTTCTATCTTTCAGGCTTGAAAAATGAAAATAAAATAGTGATGTGGAAATGTCCGGAAAATCCAATCGAATACTTGAAGCAGGTAAATGCTTTTGCCTCCAGTGCAACAAGATACAAAACTTTCAATATCGTACAGAATGGTGATTCGATAGGCACGATAAAAATGTCGGGCACAATAACAAATAACTTGTTGAACAGAGTATTTACGGCAGAATATTCAGATACTACCATTACAGTTCCGTTCTACTATACTTCCAATGAATTGCGTTTGCAAAAGCCACTCGAAATCAAGGGTACAAGTATAGAAGGGTTTACCTGGGATAAAACGAACAGCCGGTATATAGTTGCCAACACAAACATAGTTCTTCAATATGTTGGAACAAAAATTTATCTGTATGAAGAGTTTTTAGGAAAATATAAATTATATTATTCCTCTTCCAACGCAACGCCGCCTAATCGAAACCGTTCGCTTGAAGTCTCTTTAATTCAAGAAACAGAGGGAGTTAACTATCGTCTTGAAGGATTATTAGCTGATAATTCCCCCGGAAAAATAATTGTTTCGTATGTGGACGGACAAATTGAAGTCTTAGGGCAAATCATGTACACCTATCCCGATACAAAGTATGACTTTTGGTTGTTGCCCTATTCGTATAATATTGATGGAAATTATGTAAGCACCTCTACTACTTACGGATTGATATCCGATAAGATCGAAGATGTCGGTGGAAAATTACAATTCAATTTGGTCGATAATAAGCGATGGACTTCTCACGGAGGTACCGCCGGATTCTTATTAAGGAATTATAACGGCTCGACAAATGCCGGCAATGTAAACGGTAAAGACGGCCAAGCGTATTATTATTTTTGGCGTTTTGAAAAACAATAGGACTGATTTTATAAAGATTCTGTTTAACAAAAAGGAGGCTATCATGAGGTAGCCTCTTTTAATTTCTGGGTGAATTGATAACATACTCCCCGCAACGACCTGCTATCTCAGATAAACGGTGAGCACCTGTTCCGATATACGACATGATGGTTGCAGTTTTCACAATATCCTTAAATTGAATATCCCTTGTTTTCCGACAGGATGTACTAAAAACAAGAGATATTCAATTTACCAAATGTATTGATTAAAATAATCGTAATTTACAAAATCAATTTCTTTGACCTCCCCCTCGGCCGCCTCTTCTCATGTTTTGCATCATTTCCTGGCTTTTCTTTTTATAAGTCTCTAATTGTTCCGGAGTAAGAACCTTTGATAATGCCGTTTCTTTTTCCTTTTCCAAACCTTCCATCGATTCTCTGATTTTAGAACGGTCACCATCGGCGGCCTGGAACAACAATTGTTGCGTTTTTGCAAAAAGCAAGTTAACAGAATCAACAGGAGCAATTTGTTCCTGTTTCAATTTCAATTCGGTTTTCATCCATTCGGTCACCGCCTTGGCACGTTCTTCAACGGTACGTCGCTGACGCTGTTGATCCTGAGCAATCAGGGACAAGGAAGAAAATAAAATGACACTTAATAATAGAATCTTTTTCATAAAGCATAATTTTTATGTGATACGAACCTTTCGCCTCATTAATATATGACTATTAAAAGTGAAAAAGGTTTAATTCCGGTTAACTATTTTAAAGCTTCGGATCCTCCGATAATATCCAACAACTCACTGGTAATTGTCTGTTGACGTTGCTTATTGAACTGAATCGTCAAATCTTCCAGAATTTCCTGTGCATTATCTGTTGCAATCTGCATGGCAACCATTCGTGCAGCCTGTTCGGCAGCTGCGGAATCAAGCAAAACAGCATAGATTTTCGTACGTAATGATTTGGGGATTAACGATTCCAGAATTGTTTTCTTATCCGGCTCTACAATATAATCAACCCAAACAGGAGAAGCTACCTGCTTCTGAGTTTTTTCCAGTTCAATCGGGAGAAAACATTCGACGGTCGGAACCTGAACAGCTGTAGTCTTGAAGTGATTATAAATCAATTCTACCCGGTCTATCTTGCCTGAAATAAAATCAGCGATCAGCCTGTCGGCAATTTCTCTCGCTCCTTCAAAATTCGGCTTATCCATCAACGGGATGTAACTTCCCTGTATCTGAAAACGGGAATCCATTTTCAGAACAGTTTCCTCAATTTTCTTTCCCACGGGATAAATGGTCACATCCGTTTCTTCCAAATCAGGATATCTATTCAGCAAATCAGTCAACAGCCGGTTCATATTGGAATTGAAAGCCCCGCATAAGCTCGAATTGGACGACAATACTACAATTGCAATCCTCTTCACCTCCCGTTTTTCCGAAAGAACCGACTGAAAATCCGTTTCCGAGGATAAAAAACTATTGAGAATTTCCATCAACCGGGTTTCATAAGGCAAAAAATTCTCAATCTGATACTGGGCTTTACGCAACTTTGCCGAAGCCACCATCTTCATGGCAGAAGTAATTTTCTGAGTCGATTTGACCGAAGCAATCCGTCCCTTTATTTCTTTTAATGAAGCCATAGTTGAATTGAAAATTGAAAATTGAAAATGAATTTCGTGCGTAAATCCATTTTCAATTATTTAAAGTCTTTCGCAACATCTGCTGCAACTTGTTTTAATATCTTTTCCACATCTTCATTCAGAATTCCTTTTTTAAGGACATCCAATACATCACTGCGATGTCTCAACTCAAGCACTTCGAGGTAGGCTTTTTCGAAATCACAGACTTTTTCTACGGGAACATCGATTAATAAACCTTGTGTCCCGGCATAAATAATGGCGATTTCTTTTTCCACAGGAAGCGGATGATATTGCGGTTGAATCAGTAATTCCGAATTCTTTTTTCCCTTATCCAAAGTCATTTTCGTTACCTGGTCCATATCTCCACCGAATTTGGTGAATGCTTCCAGTTCACGATACTGGGCCTGGTCGGTTTTCAACGTTCCGGCTATTTTCTTCATGGCTTTCACCTGGGCATTCCCTCCTACACGCGAAACGGAAATCCCCACATTGATCGCCGGACGGATACCGGCATTAAACAAGCCTGTTTCAAGGAATATTTGTCCGTCAGTGATAGAAATCACATTGGTGGGAATATAAGCGGAAACGTCTCCCGCCTGTGTCTCGATAATAGGCAATGCCGTTAAAGATCCGCCACCTTTGATTTTCGGCCTGAGATTTTCCGGGACATCATTCATCTGCCGCGCCACGTCGTCATTATTAATAATCTTGGCAGCGCGTTCCAGCAAGCGGGAATGTAAATAAAAAATATCACCCGGATAAGCTTCCCGTCCAGAAGGACGGCGGAGAATCAACGAAACCTCCCGGTAGGAAACCGCCTGCTTCGACAAATCATCATAGACTACCAACGCATGACGACCGGTATCGCGGAAAAACTCACCGATGGCAGCACCTGCAAACGGAGCGTAAAACTGCAACGCCGCCGGGTCGGAAGCCGTAGCAGAAACAATAATCGTATATTCCAATGCCCCTTTTTCCCTCAAAATATTAACAATATTAGCTACGGTAGATCCCTTCTGACCTATCGCAACATAAATACAATAAACCGGGTTCCCTGCAAGGAAATTATTCCGTTGATTGATAATAGTATCAATTGCAATGGCTGTCTTTCCGGTTTGACGGTCACCGATAATTAACTCCCGTTGACCACGGCCGATAGGGATCATCGCATCGATGGACTTAATCCCGGTTTGTAAAGGCTCATTTACAGGTTGACGAAAGATAACCCCGGGAGCTTTACGCTCAAGCGGCATATCGAGTAATTCACCCGGAATCGGTCCCTTGGCGTCGATAGGTTTTCCCAGAGGATTTATCACCCGGCCCAACAGACCTTCCCCTGCAGCGATCGACGCAATGCGACCGGTACGTTTCACAGTATTGCCTTCTTCTACCAAATCGGTAGTACCAAGCAACACTGCTCCGACATTATCTTCTTCGAGGTTCATGACAATAGCCATGACTCCATTTTCAAATTGAAGCAACTCCCCCGATTCGGCATTACTCAAGCCAAAAATACGGGCAACTCCATCGCTCACCTGGAGTACCGTACCCACTTCTTCGAACTTCACACGGGTATCTATCCCTTCGAGTTGCATTTTCAGCACTTCCGAAACTTCGCTTGCTTTTATTTCAGGCATAATATTTACGTTTTACGTTTTACGTTTGTTTCATGCGTAAGCCAAACGTAAAACTTTAAATAATCAATTGTTGTTTTAGCTGATTCAACTGATGCCTGATACCGGCATCCAATCGCTTATCTTCCAATTCCAATATGAATCCGCCAATAATATCCGGATCGGTAACGGTTTCCAAATCCACATTCTCCTTCGTTTCTTCGGCAACCAGCCGGATGATTTTCTGTTTAACTTCTTCCGGGACACCCTCCGTAGTGATCAGCTTTGTGATCACTACCCCTTTTTGTTTTCGATACCAATTCTGATACATCAAAGCGATGAATAAACCATATTTTTCACGCTTGTTTTCAATGATCAACTCTATCAACTTCTTGTAGGATTCACTCGGAGAAGCACCTCCGGCTGTAATCAGGATCTTCTCTTTCTCTTTTGAAGAGATTGTTGGATTTTCCATTACCCTGGACATCGAACGGAAATAAAAAAAATGCTTACTCAACATCTTCATGTCTTCGTAAAGCCGGGTTTCCTCTCCTCTTTCCAAAGCAAATTCATAAGCCGCTCTGGCATACCTGATTGATATCCTGCTTGAATCCATAAATATTAATTCTTTTGCGCTTCATCAATAAGTTTATTCACCAATTCCATCTGTACTTCCTTGTTATCAAGATTTCTTCTCAATACTTTTTCAGCGATACCGATGGAAAGCTCAGCCACCTGGGTACGTACTTCACGGATAGCATCGTCCTTTTCTTTCCGGATAGTCATACGGGCTTCCTGAATGATTTTATCAGCCTCGACAGCGGCTTGCTGCTTAGCCTCTTTGAGCATCTGTTCACGCATATCGACAGCATCCTTGAGCAAACGGAGTTGTTCCTCCTTTACCTGGGCAAGGAACCGCTCGCTTTCTTCTTTAATGCCTGCCAACCGTTCGTTAGCTTCTTTCGCCGATTGAAGCGATTCTTCAATAAATGAAGCGCGCTTGTCAACTCCTTTCAATATGGCCGGCCATGCAAAACGGGCCAACACGAAAAAGACCACTCCGAAAGGAATCAGCATCCAGAACATAAGACCTATATCCGGGGTAAACAGTTCCATATAATAAAATTATAAAAATATAGCTAAAGCACAAACAATGACAGCCAGAAAAGCGACACCTTCAATCAAAGCGGCAATCACAATCATATTCGCCCGGATATCTCCTGCAGCTTCCGGTTGACGGGCAATCGCATCCATCGCCTGCCCTCCAATCTTTCCAATTCCCAATCCGGCTCCTATTGCAACAATTCCGGCCCCTATTGCGGCCCCTAACTTTGCCAGCCCTGCTCCTGCAGCTGCTTGTAATAAAATCGTTAATAACATAATTTTTTTCTTTAATAATTATTATTCATTTTTGTATTCTGTTTCTTACCATTTCATTTATCAGGCATTCAGTGACTTGCATGATGCTCTACCCGTCCCATACCGATGAAAATAGATGAGAGCATGGTAAATACATAGGCCTGTATAAAAGATACCAGCACATCCAATAGCAACATAAAAACTGAAAATGCAACGGATACGACCGATACTCCCGAAGCAACTCCGGAACCTATCATCGTGGAAAATATGAAAATCAAACTCACCAACACCAGAATGACGATATGACCTGCCAACATATTGGCAAACAAACGGATCATCAATGCAAACGGTTTGGTAAAAATCCCCAGTAATTCAATAAACGGCATAATGGGAACCGGAACTTTTAACCAAGTAGGCACATCAGGCCAGAAAATCTCTTTCCAGTATTCTTTGCTTCCGAATAAGTTGGTCATCATGAATGTAAATAATGCCAGTACAAGAGTGACCGAAATATTTCCGGTTACATTCGCTCCTCCTGGAATAATCGGGACCAGTCCCAACAAATTATTGAAAAATATAAAAAAGAATACGGTCAGAAGATAGGGGGCACAACTCTTGTATGATGGCCCTACACAAGGCTTTATAACATCATTCAGAATAGACATGATTAGCATTTCCAGAGAACCGGAAAAACCTCTTCTCGGTTTAAAAGGATCTTTCTTATAACCGGATGCTAAAGATACAAATATCAGGACGAGAAGCAGCGAGGCTAAACAGATGGATGCCGCATTTTTAGTAAAAGAAAGATCCAAAGGGCGGATCTGTTCGTCGGCAATTCCAATCTCCACGACCTTTCCCTTGTAAACGCCATCAGGAGCAATCCGGAATCCTTCGTAACTTTCGCCGTGAGCAATCCGGGACGATGAGAAAACGAACCATCCCCTGTCCCGACTTTTTACAATTACCGGTAACGGAACAGAATAATGATGTCCTCCGACTGTAATTAAATGCCAGTCGTAAGAATCCAGTACATGAGAAAAAATCATTTCCTTCAAATCGAACAATCCTTCCTGATGTTCTTCCTCACCTGCTTTCGAATCGAATGCCAATGCAAACAACAAAAACAAAGATAGAATCACCTTTACAATATAGCCAAGCCTCTTACAATACATTGTATGTCATTTTTCATTATTATCGGGCCGTTGTGAATTCTTCATGACAATTGTTTCAAAAACAAGATAAACAACATAAAACACCACAAAGAAAGCTACAAAAGCCAACATATGTACTTTATCCAATACAATACCCAATACCAGAACAACAAGTAAACCGACGATTCTTATCAATCGCAAAAACATCAATCTTTTAACCGGTATTCTCTCTCCCCGTTCTGCCTGTTTCCCTATCGTAACGGAGAGAAACAATCCGTCAAGCATGTAAAATACAGGAATCAATATAAAATATTCAGGTGCATAGTTTTGTCCGTATAAGGCAAAGAAACCATAGGCACATAAAATAAGGGCAAACAAAATAATTAACAAAACAATATATGTCCTGATTCCTTTATTCATGCCGTCAATCAATACAAACCGAAACTACATTATTCTTAGCTTCCACAAAACCTCCGTTTATGGGCAATTCCCTGTCTTCGCCTTTCACCCGGTATACCAGCGTTCCTTTTTCGAGCGATGAAATAATCGGTGCGTGGTGTTCCAAAATCGTAAAACTGCCGCTGGTTCCAGGAAGTGTTACCAATTCGGCTTCTCCGGAATATACTGTTTTTTCAGGGGATACGATTTCAAGTTGCATATTTTTTATTTTATATTTCCTTTCAACTTCACCGCTTTTTCTCTGGCATCTTCAATCGTTCCGACATTGAGGAACGCTTGTTCGGGTAAATCATCGACTTCACCGTCCATAATCATATTGAATCCCTTGATCGTATCTTCAATGGAGACCATCACCCCCGGAACTCCGGAAAAAGCTTCAGCCATGAAGAAAGGTTGTGAAAGGAAACGCTGTA
>JAITTA010000292.1 GCA_031287395.1 Dysgonamonadaceae bacterium
AATTCAAAACCATTTCCATTTTTACCGGAAAAATCTTATTATCCTGAAGTAACACAAAGTGATCGTACGACCAGATCATCCGGGTCGACTTTCCGCTGCTTTCAATCTCCGTCTTACAAACGCGATCGGTATAATCGGAAGTAAATGCATAAGTAATTCCCCGGCGGTCTTTAGAACTGATATGAGCTACATACGGTTCCTGGTCCACTTTAAACTGTTTATAATCTCCCGGAGTAATTTCCGTTTTACCCGCAATAAACATCTGATTTGTAAATAAAGCTTCCAGATTCTGATATTCAAAGGCAAAATCAGCGACTTCCTTTACATCCCTGATCGCTTCCATGACGTACATTTTATTCTTTCTGTCGATAAGTAAAATACTGTCGGGAGTGATTACCATCTTGAACATTTCAAAATTAAAAATCGGCATTTGAAACGATAACATCAAGGCTTCTCCCTTAATGATCTTCAATGAAGCAGGAGCCGATATCCCTTTGTTTTTTTGTCCGGGTTGAAGATTCACATTCAATTTTGCAGAAAATTTGTTGTATTCCACTGTATTTGACAAGACTGCCGAGATCAATTCGGAATCACTTCTCTTAATCATCTTCACAGAACCGGCTTCCTGCTTACTTTTACAGGAAAAAACCAGCAATGAAATCACCAATGATAACCCCCAAACGCAATACTTGAAATTTGTCTTATTCCGGATCATTCTCATAATATTTTTTATCTGCAACTTTTTTCTTCAAAACGGTGGTATCTTCACCGGCATTTTCCTTCA
Source organism: Dysgonamonadaceae bacterium (assembly GCA_031287395.1). Classification (GTDB taxonomy): domain Bacteria; phylum Bacteroidota; class Bacteroidia; order Bacteroidales; family Azobacteroidaceae; genus BNXB01. The sequence continues at coordinate 785 of JAITTA010000292.1, forward strand.
TTTGAAGCGCCTTTTTCCACTCTTCATGAGCTTTGTCCTGTTCCCCGTTCATAAACAGGATATCTCCATAATGTTCAATAATTTCCGCACTTTTTTCCGTATCCTTCGACAGGGCTAATTCAATATAAAACTTTGCCAAAGAATAACTTCCCTGTACAAAAAGCACCCAAGCATAAGTATCAATGTATGTGCTGTTGTCCGGTTGCAATTTGATACACTGGTTACTCATCCGTTCCGCTTTACTCAAGTCCTTTTTATCCAAAGACAGAAAATAAGCATAATTATTCAACACCACGATGTTACGATCATTGAATTGCAGGGCCATATCATACATTTCGTAAGCCTTATCTTTCTGTTTCAGGTGATAATACAAATCGCCCATCTGACCGTAAAAATCGGATTTCAGGGCAGGATCTTTCTCCGGAACAGTCGACACTCCTTTATTGTAAGTATCCAAAGCCTTCTGATATTCTTTTTTCTGATAATAAGCGGCTCCTTTGTAAAAATAAAACTCCGGGTCATCCGGAAAACGAGTCAGAGCATCATCACAGACTTTGATACAACCATCCATGTCTTCCAAACGCAAATAAATGCCCATCAAAAGCTTCCAGGCATTTATATTATCCGGTTCGGATTCGGTAACTACCTGAAACTGGAATTTTGCCTCTTCCGGTTTATTACGCATTTGTAGAAACTGTCCGTACATCAGGTTCAGTTCTTTTTCCTGAGGATGCTGCTCCAACAGAGTTTCAAAAAGTCCGATCGCCGAGTTGACATCTTTTTTCCCTTGTTGCAATACCTGAATGTAACGTCCCAGAATTCCCAACTTTGTTTCCACATCGAGTTTAGAATTTCTCAAAGCCACATCAACCTCATTCAGAGCAGCCTCATTATCCCCTTTATATTCGTAATAATTAGCCATTGAAACGATGTAATAAGGATTTTCAGGATCAATCTTATGGGCTTTCCCATAGTGCACCAATGCCGTATCCGGTGAATTTTGCTCTAAATAAAGGTCTCCGAGCATAATTTCATAACGTGCCTCATTCGGATACTTAAGAGCTAACTTTTCGACCTCAAAGAACGCCTTATCCTTTTGTTCAATCATCACATACAACTGAAACTTACGCATGGAAAGCATCTGGTTCATTCCCATATTTTCTTCCAGGACATCCAACGCATGAATTCCTTTTTCAATTTCGCTCTGCCGGACATACAAATCGCTCAGGTAATAGTTCAGTTCCGGTTTCGAAGGATATTTTTCAACCAATTCTTCATAAATGGTAACAGACTCTTTATTTTGCTTCAGATCCCGGTACAGGTTTGCAAGTGCAATTTTATACTCGAAATTATTATTTCCATAATCAACTGCTTTCTTCAAAGCATCCAGAGCTAAACCGTTCTTCCTCATATAGAGGTAATAATTGGATAACTCAAACAAAGCCGCCGAAGAAGTGGAATCAATTTCCAGGGAATACAAAAGAGCATTGTATGCAGCATTATGGTCTCCGTTTTCTTTCAGCTTAAGAGCCTCAAGAAAAAAATAATCGAATTTGCGTTGATCTGATATTGAATCCGACATTGAAATTTTTTCCTTCGATCCGGAAGAAAAACAAGCCAATAATCCGATTACTATAAATAGATGTTTCATTATTAATTATGGGGCGACTGTAAAGATACGCCTCCGGATTTCATTTTCAATTCTCCATTCTCCATTCTCAAATTTTTCCCGTGTGTCCGAATCCACCGGCTCCCCGTTCCGTTTCTTCGAGGGAATCCGTGGGTTCCCAGTCCACACGCTCATGGCGGGCTATCACCATCTGGCATACACGTTCTCCATCGTTTACGGCAAACGGTTCATTGGAAAGGTTAACCATGATGACCTTGATTTCTCCCCGATAGTCGGCATCTATCGTTCCTGGAGTATTTACCAACGAAATACCATGCTTAACAGCCAAGCCGCTACGCGGACGTATCTGAGCTTCGTAACCGACCGGAAGTTCAATAAAAATACCTGTCGGGATTAATTTCCGTTCCAAAGGAAGGAGAATAACCGATTCATCGAGATTTGCACGCAGATCCATGCCGGCAGAATAGGAGGTTGCATACTCTGGAAGCGCATGTTTGGAATTATTGACAATTCGAACTTTCATGTATTATATCATTTATTTTTAAAGGCCCTATGGAAACTCACATCATTGTTAACTACCTCAATTACAAAGCAATTAGCTAGCTTCGATTCTACGGATCGGCTATGCCGATTACTTCGTCATTTACGCTCTTCGGAACAAATTTTGCATGCTCGTTTCATCTATTTACATTTTTGTATGCAAATATACGAAAAAAACTGTGTACATCATTTTTAATGGAAATTCCCTTACAAAATAACAGCTTTTAACCGCTGAAAATGCCTCATTTTGTTTGGATTACAATGGAGTCTTTAGATACGCGACTTGTATCCTGCTGTTGATTGGGTTTTAGCAATTTACTATTTTCGACCATTTCCATTATTTTCCGGATATCCGCATCCTGTGGTTTTCCTAATTGTTCTTGCGGCATGAATTCCTTAAGAGAAGCCAGACGTTTATCGACTTCTGCTATTTTTAGTCTCATTTCTTTGATTTCAGAAATCGTATCTTCGGATAACGTCAATTGACTCAAATCATCTTCTACCCCACCAAGCGATATTTCACGATTCAACAATGTCACACGGTATTTGTTATAATAATTAACCGCATTCCAATAATTTTTCAGTTCATAATCATAAATATTCGCTAATTTTTCATAGAGATTCATATGTTCCTCGTTATTGATTGTTTTTGCGGAAGCCAAATAAAAACTCCTGATCGCAGGTTCGAATCTCTTACCTTTGTAATAGGCATTCCCGATAGCCGTATAGT
>JAITTA010000013.1 GCA_031287395.1 Dysgonamonadaceae bacterium
ACACATCGGGATTGTCGGGGCTTACGGTTCCGCCCGAGAAAGTCAGAATATCGTCTGCCACAATCAGGGGCGGAGCGGCGGCGATAGCCGTCCAAGCGGACGAAGCGAAAGCGAAGCAACCAATTGCCGCCAAGCAGCACAGGCGGACAAATTTATCCCGCCAATGTAAATGTAAAAAAGAAATCATTGTATTCATTTGTTAATGTAAATAAAATTAGATACGTGAGAAAATATTTTTAAGTATAAAATCGTATTGTTTAAAGTTTGACGTCAGTCTCTTCTTTTCCTTCCAGTTTGTCCTTCACGAGCTTTTCAAGCACCTGTTTTTCTATTTGCGCCTGCTTGAGTTCTTTTTCCAGACGGGTGTTTTCTATCGTCCGGTCGATAAGCGCCCTGTTTTTCCATGCCACGATGCGCCGGTGGCGGACATACAGCGCAACGGATACCAGCAGCGCTACGCCGCCAATGCCGCCGAATATGAATATTGCAAGTTGTTCCATTTTTCCCAGATTTTATTTTATAATTATTGGCGCAAAAGTAACCGGGACAAATAAAAAAGATGTCGCATTTCTTGAAATGCGACATCTTTTTTTCAGTGCAGCTGAAATTTAAACGTCCTGCTATTTACGTAATCCGTTCTTTTTAAAGTCGGTAGGCGACAGTCCGGTGATATTCCTGAAAATGCGGTGAAAAGTCTTCCGGTCGTTGAATCCCGAATCGAAAGCAAGGTCTTCGACGCTTATACCGGCGGAATTTTCGTCCGAAAGGATGCGGATGGCTTCCTTTATCCGGTATTCATTGATATAGGTTTTGATATTTTTCCCCGCGCACCGGCTGACGGCTTTTGAAATATAGGTAGGGTTCTGTCCTGTTTTTTCGGCAAGCATGTCCAACGAGAGGTTGCTGTCCTTGTACAAGCCTGCGGCAATCAATTTCTCTATTTCGTCCATGATCGCCCAATCCGCTTCGTCGGGCGCGGCAGGCGTTATTTTTTCTCCGGTGGTTTCCTGTCCTGCGTCGGGTAGAGACGTTGCGTGCAACGTCTTTACGTTTGCCCATTCCTGATTCTTGCGGACAAGTTCGCGGTTTTTCCGTGTAATCGTCCGGTCGTGGTATATCCATATTCCCAATGCTATGGCTAACAGGATGCAGCCGCCGAAGGCAAAAAGGAAATAGTTGCGGTTGCGCTGTTTTTCGGCGATGTGTTTATCGACTTCGTATTGGGTGCGGAGTTCGTCGAGTTGGGATTGTATGTCTATATTTAAGAGAGAATCTTTTAATGACAAAGTGTGATTAAACGAAGCTATACTTTTTTTTGTTTCTCCCAGATAAATTAATGCTTCTGTTTTATCGCGAGCTACTGCAAATTGCCCATATATATCATTCGTTTTCAATGAAAATTCAGTAATCTTGTCCGCATATTCCAGTGCTTTATCATATTCTCCGCGAGCCATCGCAGCTTCCTTCCGGTAATAATTAAGTGCGTTAAGCCTGTCGGGGAAAGGAGTTGATTCTATTAGTTTACAGTAATCCTCCATTTTATCATAATTACCTATACCATAATAATAACGGGCTGACGCTTCGTAGAAATTCATTCGGTACATAGGATTTCCTTTCCCCTCCTGCTCCAATGCTTTTATTTCTTTTTCCCACTTTTGCAAAAGTTCTCCTAAACTGTCGAATTTACCTTGATTGGCATAAGCCTGATGTAAGTAAGCATACGTTTTTTGTGCAATATCATATCCTTTTTTCGCTTTAGCCGACTCTTCCAGCGATTCTTTGAAGTAATTTTCCGCCTCGCTGTTTCGGGCGCTCCAAACATATACAAACCCCATGATAAACGATGCCTGGGCTTTTGCGTCAGGAGTATTTACCTGTTTAGCCTTTTCGTAGCATTTCAAAGCTTCTTCCATAGCCTTTTCTTTTTGCCCTGCACGAAAATAGGTTTCTACAACAGTACTGTAGGCTATAAAATATTCATCCCATGCTTCGAGACCGGATATGAATTTTAAATCATCCTCTGCGTTTTCAAACAGTTGTTCATACCGGTTATGTCCGGTACGTACAGTTATAATATTTCTCCTGCATGTGGCAGCTTTCTGTTTATCCCCCTGTTTAAGAGCTTCGCGCTCATAGTTAGAAAGTAGCTCCAGGAGGCTTTCGGGATTTTTATCATTATAAAACAGATAAGTCTTCAACTCATCATAAGCCTGGAATTTGGCTTCGCCTTCCGCATTGGCAATCACGTTGAGCAGCGAGTCTTTATGTTGCTTGAAATCGGGCGTTTGCGCCGCCAAAAAACAGGGCAGCAAGGACAGAAGTAATAGCGGGACTGAATAGATGCGTTTCATCGTGATGAGTTGTTGAATTTGAATGTGCAAAGGTACGAAATATTCGCAAGACTGAACTTAACTATACTGAAAATATGTATATTGGAAGGGGGCGCTTGTTATCAAAATTCCGTCGCGTCCTGTTGGAACAACGCTAAAATTTGAAGACGTACCTCTTATGCGTACAGGTGAAAGTTTAAGTGTGATGTCGGACGATGTAGTTTTTCGTATCCTTTCGGAACGCGAGCCTGATATCGGCATAATTCCACATAGAAACAAAGAGGCCATCTCACATTGTGAGACAGCCCCTTTCAAAAGTATCAAATAAAGCTTCAATTATAACTGAGGACCTGCTTTAACCAATGCTTTAGCAGCATCATTATCGCAGTATTGTTCAAAATTTTTGATATATTTAGCTGCCAGAGATTTAGCTTTGGTTTCCCAATCCGCTACGTTGGAATAAGTGTTACGAGGATCCAGTATATCGGAAACATCAGGCAATGTTTTAGGCACTGTCAGATTCAGGACAGGAATATTCACTCTTTCGGCTTTTTCGATTGAACCATCGATGATAGCATCAATAATCGCACGGGTATCTTTCAGAGAGATACGTTTTCCTGTTCCGTTCCAGCCGGTATTTACCAGATAAGCTTTTGCTCCGTGTTCTTTCATTTTACCAACGAGAGTTTGAGCATATTTTGTTGGGTGTAAAGTAAGGAAAGCTTCTCCAAATGCAGGCGAGAAAGAAGGTACCGGTTCTGTGATACCCCGTTCTGTTCCGGCTAGTTTTGAAGTATAACCACATAGGAAATGGTACTGAGCCTGATTTTCATCCAGGATAGAAACGGGAGGCAGTACTCCGAAAGCATCGGCAGAAAGATAAACAATCTTGCTTGCATGACCTGCTTTAGACGGAAGAACAATCTTATTGATATTATAAATAGGATAAGAAACCCGTGTGTTTTCAGTGATTGAACCATCTGAATAATCGGGGGTTCCATCAGCTTTGATCACTACATTTTCCAACAAAGCATCACGTTTGATAGCCCTCCAGATATCCGGTTCTTTTTCTTCGCTCAGGTCGATTACTTTAGCATAACAGCCACCTTCGTAATTGAAAATACCGTTATTATCCCAACCGTGTTCATCATCACCGATCAGGTAACGTTTCGGATCTGCGGAAAGAGTTGTTTTTCCTGTTCCGGAAAGACCAAAGAAAATGGCTACATCACCTTTTTCACCAACATTGGCCGAACAGTGCATGGAGGCCATACCCTTCAAGGGCAAATAATAATTCATCATGGCAAACATTCCTTTCTTCATTTCTCCGCCATACCAGGTACCACCAATAATTTGCTCTTTGGTAGTCAGGTTAAACATTACGAATACTTCCGAATTCAGATTTTGTTCCTTCCAGTTCGGATTGGTAGTCTTGGAAGAGTTGAATACTACGAAATCCGGTTCACCGTAATTTTCCAATTCATACAATGAAGGGCGGATGAACATATTAGTAACGAAATGAGCCTGCCATGCCACTTCCACAATAAAACGCACTTTCATGCGCGTATCGGCATTTGTTCCGCAGTAAGTATCGACTACATAAAGTTTTTTAGCAGAGTTCAACTGTTTTAAAGATAATGCCTTACAATCATTCCAAATATCTGTGGAAACCGGCTTATTGATAGTTCCATCCCACCAGATGGTATTTTCGGTCGTCGCATCTTTAACAATATAACGGTCTTTAGGAGAACGTCCCGTAAAAATACCTGTTTTAACGGAAATCGCACCCGTAGTTGTCAATTCTCCTTTTTCAAATCCCTGGTTTGCAGGATCTGTTTCTGCCTGAAAAAGCTGTTCGTAAGTAGGGTTGTGAACAACAGGAATGTTATTGTTGATCCCATACTTGCTTAAATCCAATTTTGCCATTTTAGAATAAAATTAAATTGATTTTTATTTTGATATTATCTCTCTTCCACGAAAACCGCCTTTATTTTAAACAAAAGCGATACAAAGGTAGTGTTTTACTTTCAAATAGAAAAAGTAATTACGGAAAAATTTCTTCAATTAGTTAAAAAAGTTGAACCGGAGTCTAAATGAGAGCACGATGCCGGGTCGCTTGCACATGTTTTGCAAAGTGGACCCGTTATATATCACAATTTTATCGTCTTTGACTTCCCTTTTTTGGTTTCATTATGAAATCTGTCGACAGAAGTCACCACATATTTTACTTTTCTTTTACCGTTTTCGTAGGGCAACAAAAATTCTGTTTCTCTGGTGATTTTCACTATTTTAGATGGATCTTCCAGGTTTGTTTTTTCTTTATTTTCAAATTTGTAAATCACATAATACCGGGCCTTTTCCGGATCAGCCGGATCTCCATTTCTTTTCCAGTGAAGTTTATAACCTTCAGCCGTCCATTCGTCTTTAAGCGATTTCACATCTTTAGGCCGTTTATTATGCATGTGGGAGTAAGCAGGTATTAAAGCCGGATCCCGTTGATAATGAATTTTCAAACTGTCTTTTATTCCACCATTATTATTGGTCACTTCATAGGCAGGCCAGAAACAATTACCGTAAATGGCAGGCAAAGTCCGCTCCAGTTCCATTTTACGTGTAAGCTGATTTCTCCGGGGATACACCAAATCCACAGTTTTCATGGTACGGGAGACATCCTGACCGATATACAAATGGGTACCGAAGTTATTACGACTCCACCATTTGATCAAGGTTTCATAATCGGCAGCCTGATGTCCGATTTCCCAGTAAATCTGGGGAATATTATAATCGATCCAACCCTTTTCAATCCAAAGCTTAATGTCGGCATACAAATCATCATAATTCTGAAGTCCGTTGGTTTCACTTCCGGAACCATCGGGAGTATTTCTTTTATTGCGGTAGATTCCAAAAGGACTGATTCCAAAACGAACCCAGGGTTTTGTAATTACAATCGAATGTTTTATTTGTTCGATCAGAGTATTCACATTATTCCGGCGCCATTCGTCCCGTTGTTCCATGGAAAATCCTTGCAGGTGGGCATAACGGTAAAAGCTGTTATCGTCGGGGAATCGTTCTCCGGAGATAGGATAAGGATAAAAATAATCATCCATATGGATTGCATCCACATCATAACGGGCTACAATGTCTTTCACTACTTTACAGATAAAATTTTTCGATTCGGGCAATCCCGGATCAAAATAGATTTGTTTGCCATATTTGACAAACCATTCGGGATGTTGGTGGTAAATATGGGTCGAATGTAAAACATCACTTTCTGTAGCCGTTACCCGGTACGGGTTAAGCCATGCATGAAATTCCATACTACGTTTATGGCATTCTTCTATCATAAAAGCCAAAGGGTCGAAACCACCGTCGGGGGCTTTCCCCTGGGTTCCGGTGAGGTATTTGCTCCAGGGTTCCAGAGACGACGGATAAAGGGCGTCCGCTGTTGGCCGTATTTGAAAAATGACGGCATTGAAGTTCAACACCTGTAAATCATCCAAGATATCCAGAAAATATTTTTTCATTTCTCCGGAAGACATCGAACGGTATTGCCCCTGTCCGATGACATGTATCCAAGCCCCGCGGAATTCCCTTTTGGGAGTAATCTGAGAAAATGAGCATTCAAACCCGAATGTCAATAGCATAAATAAAACCAAATATTTGGTTCTCATAATGGAGGAGTAATCATTAAGAAATCATAATAGCTACAAAGGTATCTTTTTTTATCTTTACAAAAAATAGTTTCACACAGATTTCATGATTCTATCCGTGAAATGAAATTGACAACTGATCAAATTTGTGTGAAATTATCCGTGAAATCTGTGGAATCTGTGTGAAACAACCAAAATTTCCCGTATATTTGTCCATTAAAAACGAGTGAAGTATGAAATTTACGGTTTTGGCTTTACCTATTTTCGACAAATCCATTCAGGATTATCACCGGAAAGACGATGTGGGTGCCGCCATACAAAATCCTTATCCGCTACAATCGATAGAGTACTGCCTGTATCTGAAAAACTGGATTGATACGGTACAATGGCATCTGGAAGACATTATACGTGACCCGGAAATTGATGCCGCCATCGCTCTTGAAATCAAGCGCAAGATTGATAAATCCAATCAGGATAGAACTGATCTGGTTGAAATGATCGATAGTTATTTCCTGGATAAATATAAAGATATCCGGATATTGCCTGGGGCGACGATCAATACTGAAAGTCCGGCATGGGCTGTTGACCGGCTTTCGATTCTGGCATTGAAAATTTATCATATGCAACAGGAAGTCGATAGAACAGATGTTGACCAGGCCCACCATGATGCTTGCGAAAAAAAATTACAGATTCTTCAGGAACAAAGAAAGGATCTTACCACGGCTATAGATCAACTGATTGACGATATAGAGAGCGGGAAAAAGTACATGAAGGTTTACAAACAAATGAAGATGTACAACGATCCCTTGCTTAATCCCGTTTTATACGGAAAGAAATAAATAATGTCCAAAGTACTTGTTATCCGGTTGTCGGCATTGGGAGACGTAGCTATGTTAGTGCCGGTCCTCTATTCGATTGCAACAAAGCATCCGGAAGATGAATTTATTCTGGTCACCAAAAGTCCTTTATTGGGTATTTTCGAGTATAAGCCTTCCAATGTAAGTGTATTCCCTGTTTACTCCAAAAATGTACATAAAGGATTCAAAGGTTTGTTTCATTTGATTAGAGAGCTTTGGGCGTTGAAACCCGATAAGGTTGCAGACGCACACAATGTGCTCCGGTCTATTTACATCCGTACCTTTTTCCTCTTGGCAGGAAAAAAGGTCAGTGTAATCGATAAGGGAAAAGCCGAAAAAACGGCCTTAACCAGAAGGTATAATAAAAAATTCTCTCCTCTTAAAACCTCTATTCAACGTTACTGCGAAGTATTTTCAGATTTAGGGTATGATCCCGAACTCACATTCAAAAGTATTTTTGAATATGCAGACCGTGAATTCGGAATAATAGAACCGTTTACAGGAAACAAGACCGGCACCTGGATCGGGATTGCGCCGTTTGCAAAGCACCGGGGGAAGATTTATCCTCCGGAAAAGACAGAAGAAGTTCTTAAAATTTTAAGCAGCAGACCTGACACAAAGATATTCCTGTTCGGAGGAAAGGAAGAGACCGATTCTCTGAGAACATGGTCGGAACGTTATCCTTCAACCGTTTGTATTGCAGGGAACATGAAATTTCCATCCGAACTTTTGCTCATGAGTTATATTGATGTGATACTAACTATGGACTCCGGGAATATGCATCTGGCATCCCTGACGGGAACTCCAACCGTTTCGATTTGGGGGGCTACACATCCGTACGCCGGCTTTTATGGATTCGGGCAAAGCCCGGACAACGCTGTTCAGATCGAGTTGTCCTGCCGTCCCTGTTCTGTTTATGGGAACAAACCTTGCTTCCGAAAGGATTATGCTTGTATAAACGGAATTTCACCACAAATGATCGTGGAAAAAATCGATTTTGTCCTCAGCAGTCATTAGAAAGCAAAACCCAACCGTATTCCACCAACTAAAGTAACTCCCCGGTATCCGTAACTGAACATCGATTCATCGAAATGGGCTTTACTGGCGTTGTAAAAACTATGAACATAACCTAATCCTGCGTAGAAATCAATTAAAAACTTTTTTTCCAAAGACGATTGGAACCCAAAAATAGCATTTGCTCCTATTTTATTGAACGTTTGGGTTTGCATGATTGCCGAATATTCATAGAATTTCATTCCATCTTCTATAAAAGGATGATAACCGAATTCCATATACTTTACGCGACTTAGGGTGTAAGACAGACTTCCCATCACATAAAGGGATTTCGACACAGACGGAAGGCAAATTTTATAACCGCCGTTGATTCCGGCTCCTTTCAATCCTTTTATCTCTTCCTCCTCAATTCCTATTATGTAAGTTTTATTCTCTCCGGAACTGATTTGCGGGAGAAAGTAACCGGTAATCCCTAATTGTAACCAATGGTTCGGATGATGAAGACGTTTTTCGAAATCAAAACGAAGTCCTCCATTAATCAATACAAGAGGTTGTACGGCGACCGTAAATTCCGGGAGAGGTTCCCTCCGACGGATGGAATCTTCCGGATAAGTGTTTTGTGCACATAAAGTACTTGCATTCATGCTGATTAAAATGAAAAGCGCTCTTAACAATATTTTTTTCATATCGGTTTTTACCTTTTATTTTTGGGATACTTCTATTTTACTGACAAATTTCAGTTTTTCTCCTGTGTAGTCAAACTGGTACAATCCGTTTGCTCCGGTTAGCAGAAGAACTCCATTCCAAGGAATTACATCATATGCATCGATTCCGTCAGCTTCGGGTAAATCGCTCAAATCGTCAACCCACCGGGGATTTTCCGGATTGTCGATATCATACACTTTCAATCCGTTATCGCAAATAAATAATTTCTTACCATCCACTCCTAAACCTCTCGGATGCATAAATCCTACAATGGATTGTTTTAATTCGGGTTTATACAAATTGGAAATATCATAAACCTGCAAAAGATTTGAAGTCCGTCCACAGCGTACATTTTCAGAATTCAGCGTGACATAAGCATAATTTCCGGAAGCAACGACCGGATCACAACTTTGAATATGGGATACGTGCGATAACATTTGAGGATAATTAGGACGGGTTATACTGTAAATGAACATCCCCGATTGCGAACCGATGAAAAGGAGCGTATCTTTCACAAAAATGGTTTCGATATCAAAACCCAAATGTTGTTCTTTCCCTTTGAGGTACCTTGGTTGATCGGAAGTCGAAATATCAAACATTTTTAAATTTTGAAAATCTACTGTATATAAGTAATTATCACGAACGGCGAATCTCGCCATGGAACCTCCCGCACCACCGGTATTATCTCCGGACGGAAATACATCGCTTTCACATCCCGGCAGGAAAAACAAGCAAATAGAACAGAATAATAAAGAATAAAACAAATATTTTGGTTTCATATGTATATCATTTTATTTTTAAAGGTTATATGGAACTCGCGTCATGTTTATGCTCTTTGGGGCAAGTTTTGCATGCTCGTTTCATATGTATATTTTTTAATGATTTGAGGACCCGGTTTTTTTCCACTCCACAATTACGAATCCTTCCGGACGATCCGAAACCTGATGGTATTGAAGATCAGGAGCCGAAGGTTCGGGGAAGACATTGACAATCCGGTCGACTTCCTGTTTTTTTAACAGATCGAAAGCAACCAGATCAACAGCATTATCCAGATAAATGATTTCATCTTTCACGGCAATATCCAGACATCCAGGAGCAGATATAAATCCTTCGTTAACAGGATGATACGGATCTTTGTTGTTGATTATGTGAACACCTTTATACTTTTCATTGACAAAAATGTAAGGTGTTTTATAATAAATTTTACCGGGATTTATTAAATTCCGGGCTTCACGGTAGGTCACTGATTTTTCCAGATCGAGGCGATCCATAAAGACAGGGGTATATCCACCCCAACGATTGTATTCATCGGATGAAGAAGACGAAGAATAAAACAAAAATACAGTTCCTAACAACAGAACAGGAAGAAATAAGTGTAACGCCTTTTTTTTCATAATACCAGCTTTTAAAGATGTTTATTGGTTAATAAATGTGGTAAAAAAAAAAACGTTGCATATAAAAAGCATTTTCCCCGCAAAACAAATTCTTTTGCGTTCTTTTTTATGGTTTTACCAAATCATTACGGAGCATATACTGAGCCGCCTGCATCATTGAAAATGCATATTTTTTCATTTTTCCGGATTCGTCCTTGTGGGTTCCGATGATATTATCGGAAGATTGTTTTTGGTAATTGTAAAGACTTTCCCGTCCATCGATGTGGTAAGTATAGAGTAGGCTGTCACCGATACAACCAATCACATTATCAGCCGAGAAGAAGATATATTCCCGCTTTTTCTCCAACAAATCTTCCCCGAAAGTATTATTTTTATAATCGATACCCAATAGTCCCATCACTGTCGGGAAAATATCAATTTGTCCGGCAGGGTTATTGTAGACTTCCGGTTTTTTATCAGGAGATAAAATCATCATCGGTATGTGGTTGAAGGTAATAGCCATATCATATAATTGCTGTCCGAAAGGACTTCCGTGGTCGGAACAAAGAACAAACAGTGTATTCTCAAACCAGGATTCTCGTTTAACCAAATCGAAAAACTTTTTCAGGGACCAATCCGAATATTCAAGTATCCGGGATCTCAGATCACCTTCACGGGGCTTAAAATATTCCGGAATAATGATCGGAGTGTGGTTGGAGGCTGTTAACAATGCTGCAAAAAAAGGTTTTCCATTCCGTGCCATCCGGTTCAATTCCGGAACCGCACGTTCAAACATATAGTCGTCCGGCACTCCCAGATTACTTAAAATCTTATCTCCCGGATAATCGTTCTGAGATAAGATAAACTCCACATCATTGGCTTTTAAGAATCCTCCGATATTGTCAAATTGGTCATCATGAGTTGTAAAATAGGCTGTTTGGTAACCATTTTTCCTCAGGATATTGGGAAATCCGGCCATTGTTTGTATTTCTGCCGATTTAAAAGGATGTTGCTGCATCAATGCCGGATAAGAAAACAGACTCCCGCAAACACCATTCATCGTATGGATCCCGGCAGAATAACAATGATTAAAAAATAAGCTGTTCCGGGACAAACTATCCAGAAACGGAATGTACGACCTGGTTTTTTCATCCTCAAAAACGGAATAGGAAATACCTTCCATCAATATCAGCACAACATTGTAATTTTTTCGTTGTCCGTATGTTTTTTCTCTGGAGATGGGAGATTTTCCTTGGAGATGTGTAATTCCGAAATATTGTTGAACCGTCGCAATGGCCTCTTCGTCCGGGATAAAAGATAAAACCTGCTTCTTCATTGATTGCGAATCCAATATACTCCTCAGAAAATAAAATACGGGATTCAATCCCAATTCATTGATAAACAAATTATTAGAGAAATAAGCTGTACCCACTCTGATGGGAGACTTTACCGCTAATCGTCCCCTGATACCCAGGATACACAAACACAGGATCAAAACGGAACAAATCCCAAGCCTCGTGTAGTAAGCCCACGATTTTTTTTCTCCGGCCTCTTCTTTTTCTTTTTCATTTAAGAATCTTTTTAGTATCTTAAAAACAAAAAATGAAAATAATAACGGAATAATCACGGATAACGCCAGCGCCAGTAACGAAATTTTATCCTTTAATAACATTTCCGTTACAAAACTCTGTTCGCCGGTCCAGTTGAATATCGAGGCGTTCAGATGTTTGAAAAAATATCCGAAATAAAGGATATCGGCAATACAGATAATGAAAGAGATTCCATAAAATATTGAAAAAAATATTGCAAGCCCCTTTTTAAGTAATTGAGGTTGTTTTCCGATAATTGTGAATGTGCATACCACAAGCAAAGGAAAGACAAAAATGTAACACGAAATCACGCTATCGAACCGCAAACCCATGAGAAAAGACCGGACGAGTAAGCCGCAACGGCCGGTTAATCCGTCGACCTGTTCCCATTGGGAAAAAAGAAGAATCAGCCGGAATAAAAAAAACACGAATAAACCGGATAAATAAACCGGAAGTAAATACCTCAAATTTTTACAAAGAACCCTCATGACTAATCCTATTTTTTCACAAAGGTAAACTTATATACCGGATAATTTTACTGCGGCATAACAAAAACTATCCTGAAATTTTGAATTAATTAAAAAATTCCATACCTTTATTAATTCTAAGCTCTGAGTTATATGAAAATTACAATCCGTTCGGAATATGAATTTTTAAGGAATTTTATTGAAAGAATACCTGTTGATTTTTCCAAAAAGGGAGAATCGATCTATAAAGCGCGAAATGAATTGAAACTTTTTTCTATTGAAGGAGTTGATTTAATTGTAAAATCTTTCAAAAAACCTCATTTTATCAATAAAATTATGTATTCTTTCTTTCGCTCGTCCAAAGCGGAGAGATCTTATGAAAATGCGTTAAAGATAGAAGAGAAAGGATTTAATACCCCAGCTCCGGTTGCTTACATCGAGTTATATAAAAAAGGAATGATTTCCGGGAGTTATTATGTCAGCCTGAATTGTACTTTTAGCAGATCTTTCCGTGAATTTGACCTGCGCCCGGGGACTTTTAACAAAAAAACGGATATTCTGCTTGCATTTGCCGATTTCACGGCAGAAATACATGAAGCAGGCATTTATCATCAAGATTATTCCAATGGGAATATTCTTTTCCGGAAAACGAACGAGAACATTGAATTTTCATTGATTGATATCAACCGGATGTTTTTCGGACAGGTAACGGAGAAAATGGGAGGACTTGCTTTTTCCCGCCTGTGTGCCGGAGAGGAAATGCTCAAGATCATTGCACAACGTTACGCTGAAAAAAGAAAATTCGATATCAATCGTTTTTGCCGGAAAGTAAAATATTATAATGATAAGACAATGAAGCCGACCCCTTTGGACGAATGGCCTCCTCTGGAAAATAATTGATTTATTTTTCGGGCATAATATCATGAATTTTTCATACATTTGTATCTTGGAAATCAACATTAGAAAATGTATAAAATCAGCAAGCAATTTTCCTTTTCCGCATCCCATGTCCTGGATAAGTTATGCGATGGGCATCCCTGTTCCCGTTTGCATGGGCATAATTACGTGGTAACGGTTCATTTGTGCAGCGAAAAGCTTGATGAATATGGGTTTGTAAAGGATTACAGAGCATTAAAATTGGTTAAAGAATATCTGGATAAAAAATTGGACCATTCCCATCTGAACGATATTGTCCCGTTTCACCCTACTGCAGAGAATATTGCCCGTTTTCTCTTCGATAAATTCAAACCGGATTTTCCTGAATTGTATGCGGTAGAAGTAAGTGAAACTCCTAAGACAAGCGCTATCTATGAAGCTTAAAGTAAATGAAATTTTCTATTCTCTGCAAGGAGAAGGAGGCCGGCAGGGGGAAGCATCCGTATTTATCCGCTTGTCGGGTTGTAACCTGCATTGTGATTTTTGTGATACGGAATTTGAATCCGGAAGTTGGATGGACATCGATGATATCCTGATAAAAATAAAGGATTTCCAATGTCACTGGATTGTCTGGACGGGAGGAGAACCTTCCCTGCAATTGAATGACGAAATTTTGTCGTTTTTTAAGAAAAAAGGATACAAACAGGCCATTGAAAGCAATGGTTGTTTCCCTTTTTCACCTTTGCTGGATTATACGGTTTGCAGTCCGAAAGGCAATCCCGTATATGCCAGGCTGAAGAATGAAAAAATCGATGAAGTACGTATTCCGGTAAGGGTAGGAGACAAAATACCGGAAATACAGGACTTACCGGAAGCCGATTTTTATTTCCTGAGTCCGATTTTCGAACTCGATAAGGAAACAACCGATGCCAATGTTGCATTTTGTGTGGAAATAATCAAGGAAAAACCGGATTGGAGACTGAGTTTGCAAATGCATAAATTAATTGGAATAAAATAAGTTATAAAGTTTATAACTTAAAATCTAACAATGGAACGCTTTGAACTAAATATACTGGGATGCGGTTCGGCATTGCCGACTACCCGTCATTTTCCAAGCAGTCAGGTATTGAATCTCCGTGACAAGCTTTATATGATTGATTGTGGGGAAGGTACCCAGATGCAATTGCGTTCCATGCATCTGAATTTCAATCGTTTGAATCAGATTTTCATATCTCATTTGCATGGGGATCATTGTTTTGGTCTTCCGGGTTTGTTGTCGACGCTCGGTTTATTGGGTCGTACAGGGGAATTGGTCGTTCATGCCCATCCCGATGCCCGGACCGTTTTCGGGCCGGTTCTCGATTATTTTTGCCGGGAATTGCCTTATTCCGTACGGTTCAATGCCGTAGATCCTTACAAATCGGAACTGGTATATGAAGATCGTACGGTAAAAGTGTATTCAATTCCTTTGAAACACCGGATTCCAACTTGCGGATATTTATTTCGGGAACTTCCTAAAAGTCCTCATATCATTCGCGAAATGATTGATTTTTATAAAATTCCTGTGAAACAAATTGCGCAAATCAAAGACGGTGCGGATTTTATTACCGGAGATGGAACGGTAGTCCCAAACCGGCAGTTGACTTGTCCTGCGAAATCGCCTAAAAAATATGCTTATTGTTCCGATACCGCATATTGCGAGAAAATAATACCCATTATAGAGGGAGTGGATTTGCTTTTTCACGAGGCGACATTCTGTGAAGCCGACCTGATAAGAGCGAAAGAAACATTCCATTCTTCTGCCCGGCAGGCTGCCATGATAGCGGAAAAAGCCGGAGTAGGGCAACTGGTCTTAGGTCATTTTTCAGCGCGATACCCGGACAATTCGGTTTTATTGGAAGAAGCAAAAGCTATTTTTCCGGAAACTATCCTCGCCTACGAAGGACAGGTAATCAAATTGTGAATAACCGGATTGTGTTCGTTAATCAATTATTAATTATATGGAAAACAGAAAATTTTTTTTTGAGTCGGACTCTATGGAGTGGATTGACTTAGGCGGTGGTGTTAAACGCCAGATTATGGGTTATGATGAAAATGTGATGCTGGTTCAGGTTTCCTTTGAGAAAGGCAGCATCGGTGTAATCCACGACCATGTGCATGTACAGACGTCTTATGTCGCTAGTGGTAAGTTTGAGATCAATATCAATGGGGAAAAGCAGATTTTATCTGCCGGAGACGGTTTTTTTGCTCCTTCGGGAAAAGCACATGGAGTCGTTTGCCTGGAGACCGGCATCCTGATTGACGTATTTCATCCTATGAGAAAAGATTTTCTGAAGGATTAAAAAGAAAAACTTCCGGTAAGCAATAATGAACCTTTTGTCAATTGGTGTCCGTTTGATGCTTTATTGTCATTCAGATAACTCAGACGACGGGCGTACTCTATCCGTAAAAATTTGAAAATATTGGCAAATCCGATGTTAACCTCCGAATAAGGAGTTGTTCCTAACGGATTGATCCCCAAATTGAACGAAAAGAGTTCAGGGTGGAATGCCGGATTATTATTATCGGATAAAGGACCGTAAATGATTCGGGTTCCGAGACTGGTCTTTATCTTGTTTCCCGGGTTAAATAACCGGAATGGAGACCAGTTAAACATAAAATTGACATTTCCTGCAACATAATTATCCGTTGTGAATTCATAAAAATTCATACAGTTATAACCATCCTCTTCAAAAATATAACTTTGGTTCCCCTGGAGGATAAACAAAAGGGGAAGTGGTACCCGGTTCCAGATTTTTCCTGCGGAGAAATAAAAATCCAAGGTTCCGCTGTTTCCCGGATGGAATCTTTTATACCCCCGGAATTCAGTTATCCGGTAATTATAATCCGAACCGAAAAGACCTTTAATTCCAATCCGGTGACTCAGGTTCAATTCAATATCTCCCTTTCGGATAGATACCCGTTTATCCCGGGTTTGGATAAATTTTTCCCCCGGAGAAAAACGCGCCGATAATTGTATTTCGGATGTCGAAATATTGGAAACAAAAGCAGTATCCGTCCCCCGGACTTTCATATACCGGACTACGCCTTTGGGTTCATCGTATTTGAATTGTCCTCCTATTTTATAGGAAAAATATTTAAACGGTTCATTTTCGAAAGTCAATAAACCTATTTTCTGAAACGACATATTGTTAGTCGATGCATGTGAAAATGAATAGGCAAAATGATCCCGGTTTGTCGTCAGGAGGTTTTGGCCGGGGATATTCATATCATTGACATAAGTAAACGAGATCAATTTTTTCGGATATTCCCGGAGGTATTGATCGCGCGGGTAAAGCGAGTAAATAATATCTGCCCGGTATTTTGCTTTCCGGTCTTTGAATCCATAAGCGACATATCCTCCCAACAACCATTGATTGAATAAATTGACGGTCGTATTTCCTCCCAGTTTCAATCGCAATCCCTCCATGTTGTTATAACTGACGAATTGAGTAAGAGGACCTGTTTCCACAGGACCTTTGATTCCTCCTATATGGAGATGGTTATTAAGCAGGACGGGAATCATATTTTGAATGCGATTGAAAGAAGGATTTTTTGAAGCCGACCCGATCAATTCGCTTATCCGGCTCTGAGATGGGGTCAGGGGAACCTGGCGAATATTGTTCCAATAAGCTTCAGTTCTATTCAGATAGTCCGGTTCGGTTCGGGTTTTCCAAATACCGGAAGTATCCGGTTTTGTAAAATCAAAATTGTTACAGACAATTGTCCGGTCCGCAATCAGGCAGCCTTTTACGTCATCTCCCAATAAAATCAGGCAGACTTTCTTCCGGGGCAACAGGCTCTTTCCACAGGCGACATACGTCTGTGTTATAAGAATGTTCTGAAGAAAATTCATATTAGACGGATTATTCAGCGTAAATTTTGCCTCAATCAGGGAATAATTTCCATCCGTCGAAATATAAAAACATCCGGAAAATGTGTTTTCTTTCATGTTTTCGCAATAAAAAGCCACTTCATAACAGGGTTTCCCGGCTACATTTTTCGTTCCCACAAGTTTGTAGGAATATGTTTTCCGGGCATCTTTTCCAAGGGGACTCTTAAATTTCAGTGACAAAATTTCATTTTCATCCCGGTAAAAGTCGATATTTCCAAATACTTCGTCCAATAAATACGAAACATTCTGTTGACCGATACTTTCATACAAGCCTTCCGTATGGAAAGCTTTTGATACAGAGCCTTTACGTTTATCTTTATGG
Organism: Dysgonamonadaceae bacterium; assembly: GCA_031287395.1. Classification (GTDB taxonomy): domain Bacteria; phylum Bacteroidota; class Bacteroidia; order Bacteroidales; family Azobacteroidaceae; genus BNXB01. The sequence continues at coordinate 17,118 of JAITTA010000013.1, forward strand.
CTTTCAAAGATAGTTTTATAATCCTCTGATAATAAGGTTGTAATGGCCAGATACGAAGGGTTTTTCTCAAGAGGACAGGCATATTTAAGCCAGGGTTCAAAAGGACGGATAAAATACCTGTAAGTAAAATTATTCTTAACCTGGTAGTCCGATAATTGTTTATCCAGCGACTCTTTATTGATGACAATATCGATTGATGTTTTCTGATAAAGTTCGTATTTCACAAATTCTTTTCCCGAAAAAGAATAATTGAACTTATTCTGGAACACTTTTTGCATGATTTCCGAAGCGTCGGTAGCGTCCGGATGAAAGCGTAACGCCCTCATTCCAATAACTCCGTATCTGATATCGGAAGGTTGACTCTGAGCCATCCCGTGTGCAATACACATAAAAAGAATGAACTGAAACGTTAAAATCTTATTCAGATACCCGGCCATTCGCATAAAAACAGTTAATTTGCATTGACATTATAAGTGATAGGTTATAAGTTTTATCGTTCGTAAGCCGAATTTGAAACCTATAGCCTGAAACTGACAGCTTAGCTCATATGAAAACGGTGTTTACCTCCACATTGTTGTTTGCGTGTCTGTTTTTTTTACAGGCTCAGAATCCTCAAAAGATAACGATCCGGTCGGGAGGGTACGACAGGGAATATTTACTGTACCTGCCGTCTTCTTATTCATCCGGAAAAATGTCCGGGCTTATTGTGTGCCTGCACGGTTTTAACCGGACGATGGAAGATTTCTTTAATACCTATCCGATTGCTCCTGTTGCGGACCTGCTCAATTTAGTCGTGTTGGCTCCCCAGGCGCTTCCGGAACAGGATCCGGAGGTGGTTAACGAGTCCAAAAAGTTAGATACCTGGGGAATTAAAATACCGTTGGATGCCGCATGGGGTTGTGGACTCAGGGTTAAAGCCACATTGCTTGGAGCGACTTTTCTTGATGAAGAACTGAATAGAGGAGTTGACGATGTGGGCTTTATCAACCGGATAATATCCGAAACAATGGGTGAATATGCGATTAATCCTGCCAATTGTTTTATATTCGGTACTTCTATGGGAGGATTTATGTCTTACCAATATTCTATGTACTACGGTACGGGTTTAGCCGGATTGATTTCCGTTTGCGGTTCAATGGGGACTGCAATTCGGAATACGGGCAATACCGTGAATGTTCCTGTTTGTGATTTCCATAGTATAACCGACGAGGTTGTTCCATACGGAGGAACATTGAACTATGATCTGGGGTTATTGAATGCTTCCGTCTCAATTTGCCGGCCTAAAGAAGAGGTGATTCGTTTTTGGGTAAATAAAAATCTTACAACTCCGGATCCTAAAGAAGAAAATATAAATTATTATCCCTCAACGAATAATATTACCGTAAAAAAATATACTTATAGTCCCTTATCCGGCCGGAGCGAAGTGATTCATTATCGGATTAATGGAGCTACACACGATTATTACCTGGATAAAAATAAAGGTGATTGTATGGATTATAATGAAGAAGTCATCAGTTTCATCCGTTCCCATTTGAAGAGCCCGGGTACCGGCCTTGAACCGGTGATTGCAGGGGCGCTTGTGATTGCTCCTAATCCGGTGATTGACCGGTGCACGGTGTATAAAACAAAACAGACTGCTAATGGTATCAGAATATATGATATGTCCGGGAAATTAAAAGGAGTTTATTCTTCATGCGAAGGAAATACCGAAATTGATTTTTCAAAATATCCTCATGGAATTTATATTCTAAATTATAACGGAAAAATGGTCAAGATCATCAAATTTTTGTGACGATTCGATATCCTTGGTATTTATTGTTATAATAGTAATATATATTAGTCCTATAGTCCTATAATTTTTTTGGCACGATTTTTTCCGTTTTTTAAAAAAAATAGTTACATTTGCCGAGACTTACACAACATAATTCATGCAACAGGCTTTTTCTTTTAATTTAAATTTGATTTTAACAAAATTTAACACATTGATTTTTGTTGATTCGTCATTTATGTTAGAGAGAGAGAGAGAGAGAGAGAGAGAGAGACTAACCCAGCCTCGCCCGCGCGCCAATATAATCATTTTTTCTTTAAAAACAAACTCCTTACAGGAACGGAACAGACTCCGTCTCTACAATTTATTTCTGCCGGTTTCCCCGGCATTATTTCCTTTGTTTCATT
>JAITTA010000014.1 GCA_031287395.1 Dysgonamonadaceae bacterium
AATCCACCGTGATTACAGGATTCAGTGGAGGTGCTGATTCTGTAGTATTGTTACATATCCTTCACGCGTTGGAATACCGGTGTATTGCCGCTCATTGCAATTTTCACCTGAGAGGGGAAGAATCCGACCGGGATGAAGAATTCTCCCGCCGTTTTGCCACGACTCTCGGGATTCCTTTTTACAAAACAGATTTTGATACCGTCTCGTACGCGGAAAAGAACAATACTTCCATTGAAATGGCTGCAAGAGAATTGCGTTATAAATGGTTTGAAATGCTCCGGGAAAAAGAAAATGCCGGTACGATTGCTGTCGCTCATCACAAAGACGACAGCATCGAAACTCTACTTATCAACCTGGTACGGGGAACAGGGCTTAAAGGCCTGACCGGCATCAAACCGGTAAACGGAAATATCATCCGGCCTTTATTATGCCTGTCGAAAGAAGAAATTCTTGGATATGCCTATAAAAACAACCTGGAATACGTCACCGATTCAAGTAATTACGAATATACCTTTACCCGTAATAAAATCAGGCTGCAAGTCATTCCTTTACTGGAATCCATTAATCCGTCCCTGGTATCCGGCCTGACACAAACAATGGAGAATCTGATCGAAACGGAAAAAATATACAATCATGCAATAAAAGAAGCTGTTTCACGTTGTTTCAACGAGACGGAATCCGGAATTGATATTCCTCTTTTACTTTCTTATCCATCGCCTGAAGCCGTCTTATATGAAATACTCAGGACCTATGGATTCGGAAGGGATGTTGTCTTCAATATTGCAAAATCGATATTACACCAATCGGGAAAAGAATTTTTTTCCGACAAATACAGGATTGTAAAAGACAGAAAAAAACTGATACTCATGCCTATAAATCAAATCAATCTTCATGAAAAATATCTGATTGAAAGTACTACGGAAACGTTGCAGGAACCTGTAAGACTCGAAATCGTCCATGCCGGATATACCACGGATTTTCAATTTTCCCAAGAAAAAAAGTATGCTTATTTCGACACAGAAAAACTGAACTTTCCGCTACTCCTCCGGAAATGGCAGAATGGCGATCGTTTTATGCCTTTTGGAATGAAAGGCTCCAAAAAACTGAGTGATTATTTCTCCGATCACAAATTCAGCCTGATCGACAAAGAAAATGCCTGGGTGCTATGCAGTGGAAACGATATTTGCTGGATTGTCGGAGAACGAACCGACCGGCGTTTCAAAATAGATTATAATACGACTAAAATATCTATTATAAAACTTTTTTGAAGAATATTTGTAACAAACAAAAAAACTAATTACCTTTGTAGCGTATTACTCCTATTGATACGTCGATTTTAAGAAAAAAATCCCCTCTACATGAACTTGATATGAAAAAAATTTATATTGCAGGTTGCGGTGGAATGCTCGGTGAGGCTTTCTACAAGCAATTTAAGAATGATTATCTTTTAAAATGTACGGACATTGATGTAAACGAAAGCTGGCTTTCCAAGTTGGATTTTAGAAATTTTGATGAATACAGAAAAGATGTCGAAGAATTTGAACCCGATTTTCTGTTTCATTTAGGAGCTTATACGGATCTGGAATATTGTGAGTTGAATCCGGAAGATGCATATGAAACAAATACACGATCTGTCAGATATGCGGTGCAAATTGCAAACCAATTGAACATCCCGTTGTTATATATAAGTACAGCCGGTATTTTCGACGGAAAAAAAGAATTGTATGATGATTGGGATACTCCAAATCCGTTGGGAGTTTATGCAAAAACAAAATATGAAGGCGAACTGTTCGTATGCCGGCAGGCAAATCGTTACTTGGTCTGCCGTGCAGGTTGGATGATGGGAGGTGGTCCTAAAAAAGACAAAAAATTCATCCAAAAGCTCCTGAAACAAATCAAAGACGGGAAAACAGAACTGTATGTTGTTGAGGATAAAGATGGAACTCCAACTTATACCCACGACTTTGCGGCAAATGTTAAAGCGCTTCTGGAAAAAGCAATCACAGAACCGGATTGGTGGGGGGTGTACAACATGGTTTGTGAAGGCCAAACCAGTCGGTTGGAGGTCTCAAAAGAATTAATTGAAATATTAAATTTGAAAGATAAGGTGTCTGTTATTCCCGTGGTATCCAGTTATTTCAGGAAAACATATTTTGCAGACAGACCGGCGTCTGAAAGGCTTATAAATAAAAAGCTTTCTCAAAAAGGATTAAACCTGATGCGCGATTGGCATACAGCCTTGAGAGAATATATAAACAACTATTATTCGGATTATCTCAAAAATATCTGATGAATTCCAAACTGAAAGTACATTTTGTAGGAACCCATGGTGTACCCGCCAGATACGGAGGTTTTGAAACCCTGGCGGACTTTTTAGCGCAACACCTTTCCAATGATATGGATCTGACAATTTATTGTTCCGGCAAAGTTTATAAAAAGAAATATGAAAAATATTATAATGCCTCTCTCATTTACATTCCGATACCGGCAAGCGGATTTAAAGGCATTATTTATGATCTGGTCTCTTTATACAAAGCTCTCAGTAAAGCGGATGTCATTGTATTTTTAGGACCGGTAGGTTCCGGTTTCCTTACGTTTATGAATTTCTTTTTCAAAAAAAGATTGATTGTTAATCACGGAGGTCTGAACGAATGGGAAAGGGAAAAATTATCCGTATTTCAGCGGAAGTACGCGAAGTTCAATCATCGGATTGCGGCTCACAGGGCAAGTGTAAATATTGTGGACAATGAACTATACCGGAAAAGCCTGTTGAAGAATTTCCATACAAATTCAATTGTCATACGGTACGGAGGAGACCATGTCCTCAAAATTACCCCAGAAGAAAAAAAGGACTTACTACAGAAATTCCCTTTTGTAAAAGGAAAATATGCTGTCAGCGTTTCAAGGGCTCAGATCGATAACAATCTGCACCTCTTGTTGGAGACCTTCGAACATTTTAGTGAATACAAATTAGTCCTGATCTCCAATTGGAATATTTCCAACTATGGAAAAGACTTGTTTATAAAATACAAAGACAATCCGAATATGATCCTTCTGGATGCAATTTATGACAAAGATACTCTTGATTTTATCAGAGGAAATGCTTATATTTATATTCATACTCATTCCCGGTGCGGAACAGCGCCTTCTCTCGTCGAAGCAATGAACTTAGGCCGTGCAATTGTTTCGTACGACGTCCCTACAAACCGGGAAACGACTCAAGACCAAGCATTTTTCTTTTCAGATAGAGAATCTTTAGTTAAAATACTGGAAGAACTCGATGAAGAGAAAATAAAATCGAATGAAAAACAGATGTTAAAAATTGCATCTGAAAACTATACCTGGGATATTGTTGCCGCACAATATGCAAGAATAATCCGGGAAAGAGAATAAAAAAATCAATTCTTAGATAACATTTACACAAGTTTATATAACTCAAAAAGAAAAATAAATTATGGATATGAAACAAGCCGTTAAAATGTTTTCTCCAAAGGAGACGACAATGTTGACAGGGCAAGTTCCATACTACCTCTTAAAAAAATATTGATGTATGAAATACAACATTTTACAACTCAAAGAAATGGCTCAGGATGCTCTGATTTCCTTAGCTAAAGAACTTGGCCTGAAAAAAATCGACAAGTTAAATAAAGATGAGTTGGTTTACCAGATCTTGGACCAACAAGCCATCGTTGGAGCAGCTAAACAAGCTGAAAAAGAAAAAGAAATGGATCCTAACCGTCCTGTAAGAAGAAAACAACGACAGGCTAAAACAACCCCTAAAAAGGAAAATAAAATCAAAACAACTGATGAAAAGACAGACGTTGTTTTAACTGAAAAACCTGTCGAACCGGTTCAACAAACACAATCGGAAGTTAAAAAGAAAAATACACCGAAAGTAGAAAAAACAACGACAACAAAAAACGTCGTCAAAAATAAAAAAGAACCTGAAAAAAATGAGAATATGGAAGAAAAGAAAAAAGAAGTTCAAAAATCATTGTTTCAGGATGAACCTGAAGAATTTCCCGTTCAGGTTAAAAAGAAAAGAGCCAGAATTGAGACCAGAAAAGAAACTGTTCCCGCAAAAGCTGTTCCCGCAAAAATACAAGTACCCAATCCGCCGGTTACACCAACCACTGTAACAGCAGTAGAAAAACCCCAACAACAGGTGGAGCCTCCGACAGTGGAAAAACAAAATAAAAAAGATGTAAACCCGAATCCGCAGGAAGTTGTTGAAGAGGTCCAATCTAAAAAATTAGTTTTCCGTCACAGTCCGCAAGTTAACAGCGTAATGGATCAGGTTTTATTCAATGTAAAGAAAGAACAACCCAAACCGGCCCAACAACAGCAACAACAACCGGCTCAAAATCATCCGGCAACGTATAAAACCGGAAATAATGGAAATACCAACCAACAACAGAAAGAAAAACAATTTGAATTTGAGGGAATCCTTACAGGAGTAGGAGTATTGGAAATCATCCAGGAAGGATACGGTTTCCTGCGTTCCTCGGATTATAATTACTTATCTTCTGCCGACGATATTTACGTATCCCAATCCCAAATCAAATTATTTGGGTTACGTACGGGAGATGTTGTTGAAGGCCCCATCCGCCCTCCGAAAGAAGGAGAAAAATTCTTTCCGTTGGTAAAAGTGGACCGGATTAACGGAATGAGCCCGGAAGAAGTACGCGACCGGATCCCATTCGACCACCTGACACCACTCTTCCCCGACGAAAAATTCAAATTAACCGCCAGCATGAGTCCTAAAGTCAATGATAAAATTTCCGTGCGGGTAGTGGACCTCTTTTCCCCTATCGGAAAAGGACAACGCGGACTGATTGTTGCCCAACCGAAAACAGGAAAAACCATGCTGCTCAAAGACATCGCTAACGCAATCTCATGGAACCACCCGGAAGTATATATGATCATCCTGTTGATCGACGAACGTCCGGAAGAAGTAACCGACATGCAACGAAGTGTAGATGCCGAAGTAATAGCCTCTACTTTCGACGAACCGGCAGATAGACACGTAAAAATTGCGGAAATCGTACTCAACAAAGCAAAACGAATGGTTGAATGTGGTCACGATGTGGTAATCCTGCTTGATTCCATCACCCGGTTAGCCCGGGCCTACAATACGGTTCAACCGGCTTCCGGGAAAGTCCTCTCCGGAGGTGTGGATGCAAATGCATTACAAAAACCCAAACGTTTTTTCGGAGCTGCACGGAATATAGAGAACGGAGGCTCTCTTACGATCATCGCTACCGCTCTGACTGAAACCGGATCGAAAATGGACGATGTCATCTTCGAAGAATTCAAGGGAACCGGTAATATGGAATTACAACTCGATCGTAAACTTTCGAACAAACGGATTTATCCGGCTGTCGATATTATTGCATCAAGTACACGCCGTGATGATCTGTTGCAAGATCGTGAAATTGTGAATCATATGTGGATTCTTCGTAAGTATCTGTCCGATATGACCAGTATCGAAGCAATGGAATTCGTTAAAGACAGACTCGAAAAAACATACGACAATGAAGAATTTCTGGCTTCTATGAACGGTTAATAATTGTGACAAGTCTGAACTTCAAATATTTATTTGCAATATCCTTTTCTTTTGTCTGTATCCTTCCCGTAATTCAAGCAAAGGAAATAATACCCCCCGATTCTGCATATTTTATAACAGAATCTTCCGGGCTTAATTCATTATTCACTGATGATTACCGGATAAATCCGGATAACGACGGAAACCTCTTCCTGAGTATCGATAACCTGAACTTCTTCTGGAACACAGAAACGGATGGCGATATTTTCAAGGGATACACATTACCCGGATTCCGTTTGATGCCCAGGATAATCTATTTCCCTGCATCAATGATAAAACTGGAAGCCGGGATGTCTCTTCTCAGATTCTGGGGTGCTGACAAATATCCATGCTATACATACCAGGACATTGCCGAATGGAAAGCCGATGATTACCAATACGGATTTCATATGCTTCCGTTTTTCCGTGCGCAAATACAACCGGTTAAACAAATCAATGTAGTACTCGGAAATATTTACGGAGGAAGTAATCATAAAATAATCGAACCTTTATTTAATCCGAATCTGGATTTGACAGCCGACCCGGAATGCGGATTACAATTCCTCTATCTTTCAAAAACGGCAAAAATCGATATCTGGACAAATTGGGAAAGTTTTATCTTTAAAAATGACACCCATAAAGAAGGTTTAACATTCGGAGTTTCTGCTGCATTAAATGTCACCCCCGAGAATTCATTTTTCCATGTAAATCTACCGGTACAGTTAATAGGTGTCCACAGAGGAGGTGAAATCGACGACGCAGCGAAAAACCTGACGACAATGTACAATGCAACATCCGGCTTGAAGTTCCAATTCAATACGAACCGGTTGCTTAAAAAGATCTCTCTGCAATTGATGGGAGCCTATTACAAATGTATTCAGGGCTATGAACTCCCCTACATGGAAGGTTGGGGTCTCTATTCTAACCTCACGGCAGAAATATGGAATCTCAAACTCAAAGCAGCCTGGTGGAGAAGTGATGACTTTATTAATATTTTTGGAAATCCGGTATACGAAAATGTTTCTATAATCCTCGATGGCAGACTATTTCCCAACATCGACGTCCTGAGCGGAGGTTTTAAATACGAACAACCATTCGGAAACGGATTTTACCTGGGGGGCGATCTCGATATTTACTATAACCCGAACCTGATAGCGTTCGACCCGGCAGCATACGGTACTTCAGAACCTTCTAAAGTCAGTAAATCTTTCAATTGTTCCTTCGGTGTATACCTGCGAATCAATCCGTCAATTATCCTTAAAAAGAAACATTAACAAATCGGATATCTTCCTGTTTCAAATGACAGCTTTTCTTTTTTGTATTTATACTTTTAATATTTACTTTTGTACCAGAATCAATTAATAATATCCACAATGAAGAAATTATTTTTACTTTTATTCATGACAGTGTCCGCTCTCGGATCTTATGCACAAAAGGGAAATCTGTATACAGGTGCTGTAGGGGGATACGTCACCAATTACAAAGATGTCGTATACGGTCTCAACATTTCATATCATTTATCGGATCCTCTCGAAGTAAGTTTAACCGGTTTGATGAATCCGAAAATTAAAGGAGATGTAGACACCCCAGACGAAACCGAAATAAAAATGTATTCCGTAAACCTGGATTTTCGTTTTTACATGGTATTACAGC
>JAITTA010000029.1 GCA_031287395.1 Dysgonamonadaceae bacterium
GGTTCTTCGTCACTTATGGTGCAGCTACCCCATCTTAGAAAGTATGACTTTCCTCCGTAGCAGTTCAAAGCCCGCTCTACCATACATTTCTCTCTTTTTATTTTTCAATCGGTTAACATTTCCCTCCACTAATCCGTTTGTCCATGTGTAACTTATTGCATTTTTTACTGCAATAAGATCTTTCTTGAGACCATTTATAAAGGAGTTTAATCCGCGAATATTAAATTTCTCCATTCTATCCATCCAATCATCAAGTGCTTCGGGAATATTTCCTTTGAGTATATTTTTGAAAGACACGATGCAGTCTCTCAGCCGTTTTAACAGATCACTACTTTCAATTATACCACTCATCAAGGTGTGCTCCTTAGAACACTTCCCGGCTTGATTAATTCCCCAATCGGGGTTGGATACATAGATACTCATTTTGGTTGGAGATAAGGAGTTGAATAACATTGAAGGTTTATTTATCTCGACTATATTTAGCGTGTTGTCGTCCTCTTTGGGGTTGTAGTTTGGGTAATTCTTGTTGAACCAGGAGTAGAAAGCGGTTAATTGTCCTTTGAAACCGCTTGCTTTTGCATCTGCAAATATTTTTTTAACATTTTTACCCGCTCTGCATGACTCATTTATTGTATCAAGGTATTCTGTGTATTTATGAGTAAACACAATTCTTTTTTTAGGAAGTGTAGTGTGTTTGAGATAACCCCGTACAGTTTCCCTGTGAATGCCAAGCGAAGATGCTATTTTACGTTGTGATATACCTTTTGCGTGTAATTCATGGATTTGGTTAAAAAGTTCCAACTTGTGTTTTTGATGTGAATCAGTTGAACATATTTTAGCGACAGTAAGTCCATTCTCTAAAATTTCTTTACTCTCTTTCAGAGTATTTTCCTTTTCCTCTACTACAAGTGAAGATAAAAATGAAGCTTTTATCTCACCATAGTGCTTTTTGATTGTCTCTTGTATGCGTTCTGATAGATTTTTAACAACATGGAATTTATCTGCAATCTGAATGGCATTGGGCAGTGCTGTACTTATTGATTTTGCGTAGCTACTCGCTCTATCACGTGTCACTATACTAATAGCAGAATGCTTTTTCAGCCATTCTATAACATCACAATCATTTCTTGAATGCAGTAAATCAATCGGGTTTCCGGTTGATATATCCACGATAATGCTACCATAGTTTACACCCTTGCGAAAAGCCCAATCATCAATACCAATCATTTCGACATCCTTTTTATCAGGAATAGACAAACAGGAAACAATCCTTAAGCAGGTGGAAGGGCTTTGTTTTATTTTCATTATTTCGGTTAAATATGCCCCTTTACGAGAAGAGACTTCAACTAAGGTTGTTTGTAGGATTCTCATCACTCTATCTGTTTTTCTGGCACGGGGAACTATAGTATTAGCTAATTGTTCAGAGAATATTTTGCGAAAACATTTATTGTTGGAGCACCTGAATTTTCTCACTGTAATCATAGCCAGTACAGGATGAGAGCCCAACGGAATATCCATTAGCTTGCGGGTATAGCGAGAGCGAACCTGATAGCTTGTTTTTCCACAATCAGGGCATTTACACCCTTTTTTAGTTATATGACCGGAATAACATAATTGATTCCCTTTTACCTCATAGGAAGTGATTTTTATATGAGGCATAGAATAAAGGCTTTTCAAAAGATAATTCCCTCCTCTCTCATATTTTTCAACGGAAAAAGAGAGAACTCCAATCCTATTAGTGTATCTTTGTATTTATTAGCAGATTTCATGTGTTTATACTTTGATTTTCAACACATTAAAGATACAAATAAATGCTGAATTCTGCTAATGTTTTACAGCCTTATTTGATTGAAATACAAATAATTAGACGTTTTTTACAGAGGGGATAAGTGCACCATAAGTGACGAAGAACCTCCACCGGTCGAGATGCGCCGTTTTCGGAACCGAATAGTCGTTGACGAAGCAATGGCGCGCTTCTTCCGTCAGGTATCCGTTCACTTTTCCTATTCCTTGTATATAAAACTGGAAATCGAAGTTGTTCCATTCCACATAACCTCTCAGGGAATAGGAATAACGAGGGAAAGGATCTCCGAAAACCCGTTTATCGTATTCGTCGATTTTTCCGTCCGGTTTTCCGTCCGCTCCGCTGATATCACGATACTTTACGTCTCCCGGTTGAACGATACTCGTATATGAATTAATCAGTGCGATTTTTGGATTAATATACTTTTTAGTATTTTCATCATAAGATTCAAAATCGCTGACTTGTACCAATCCGTCCGTCAGGAAACCATAATAAGCATTGATAGGATCTCCTTCCCTGCGGATGTTATTTCCGAGTGAAGGAGCGCTTTTTCCCAATCTGGTGATTTTATTTTTTGCATCCGATAGATTGGCTGTCAAGCCATAACGGACTTTGCCGATCCGGTCGCGCCAACCGATGTTCACTTCCCATCCTTTGTTTTCTATGGCTCCCATGTTTTCAAAGGGAAGGTTATTCGAATCGGCAATCCCAACAATGGCCGGATATATAGGTTTAAGCAAAGCATTGATATTTTCTTTTTTAAACCAGTCCAGGGTTGCTTCCAACCGGTTGTTGAGGAAGGAAAGATCAATTCCGGCATTCAACATCCGGATGGTTTCCCATTGTATCAATTCATTAGCCAGTTTGTTTTGTTTGAATCCTACATTGTTTGCACCTCCTATCGGATAGGATTTATCCTGTCGCTCTATTTCTACCAGGTAGGGATAGTATTCGCTGCCAAGAGTTTGATTGCCCAGTTCACCCCATGATAGTCTGACTTTTCCGATAGACAGGACTGGTTTTGTAAATTCCATGAATTCTTCTTCCGTAAATTTCCATCCGGCAGAGAATGAGGGGAATAATCCCCATCTGTTTTTGTCTGTTTTTGAAAATCTGGAGGTCCCGTCATAGCGGACATTGGCTTCAAACAAATACTTTTCGGCGTAATCGTAATTGATACGGCCGAAGAAAGAGCGCAATGCCCAGTGGTTTGCCGTTCCAGAATTGGTAATGTTTTCGGTTCCTGCGTTTAATTCTTCAACGCCGTCCAGAAGGATATTTTCACGCCTTGCGGATAAAACCGGCAAGTAAGCCCATTCCTGCGAGAATCCGGCTAGGAATTTTAATCCGTGTTTAGACAGCCGGGTTTCGTAATTGAATGTTCCATTAAGTGTCTGTGTTAAAGTACTTTCACGGTTTTCTGATATGTTGTTTCTGACCGTTTCGTTGTTAGGGTGAGGCGTTCCGTTGGAATAATACCGGGGCATGGTCGGGTGCCATGTTTTTGTATCGCGCGTCCAGTAGTTATATGCGTATTGTACGTTGATATTCATCCCTTTAATCAGGTCTATAACGGCACTGAAATTACCGTTAAAGGTTTTTGATTTCCGGTCGGCATACCCTGATTCATAAGCCGTACGAACGGGGTTTGTAACAGAACCGAACGACCAATAAGGGGAGTCTTCCCAATTGCCGTCGGCAGTCGGTTGTTGCCATTTTACAGGTATCAGTGGGGATATTCGTTGTGCAAGCCGGAATACGCCGGCAGTTCCGCTATTGCCCGCGTCTTTTCTCGAAAAATCAATGAATCCCATGTTACCGTCTATTTTGATCCTGTCGAACACTTGTGTATTCAACCGTAACCGGATATTGTTCCGGGTGGAAGAGTAAGGCTCGCCTATTACCAGCCCTTTTTGGTCTAAATAACCGTATGACATGTAATAAGAAGCTTTATCGGAACCCCCGTTGATGTTGAAGTTATGATTTTGTTGGGTAGTATATTTTTTATAGGAAGCATCTATCCAATCCGTATTGGAATAATCGTTCGGGAAATTTTTCGAATCGTATCTCATAAAAGCATCCTCATGGAATGGTTGGGCTATTCCGGCGGCATTGTATGCTTCGTTTTGTAAAGTCATGTATTGGCGTCCGTTGACCATTTGGGGTAAATCCACAGGTGTTTGTATCCCAAAATATCCGGAATAGTTGAAGGATGTTTTTTCTTTCTTCGTACCTGTTTTGGTAGTGATCATAATCACACCGTTAGCCGCACGTGCTCCGTAAATGGCAGAAGAGGCGGCGTCTTTCAGTACGGAGACGCTTTCGATATCATCTGGATTGAGTAGATTGATATCTCCTCCTGCAACGCCATCGATCAGTATCAACGGGCTGGTACTACTGTTGATGGTATTGATACCCCGGACCACAATGGATACGCTGGGGTTACCGGGTTGTCCCGATGCGGATGTAATAGTTACTCCGGGTAACAACCCTTGCAGGCCGGTTGCTACCGAACCTACCGGTCTTGTTTCAAGTACATCTCCTTTTACACTGGCCACCGAGCCGGTCAGGTTCACTTTTTTCTGGGTACCATAACCGACAACTACCACTTCGTTGAGATTTTCCGTTTCTTCTTTCAATTGGACGTTTAAAACTCTCTGGTCTTCTACAAGAAATTCGGTAGTTGTATATCCCAAATAGGAGAAACGCAGTACCTCTTTTGCACCGGGTACTACGATGGAGTAATCTCCATTGGCATTTGTTACGGTTCCAACGGATTGATGCCCTACGAGTATGACGCTGACCCCGATCAAAGCATTTCCGTTTTCATCTGTGACACGGCCTTTGATGGTTATGTCCGGTTGTTGTTGGGTGTTTGTCGGTTCGACAGACTGATTTTTCTTACTAATCAATACATACCGGTCTTCGATTTTGTAGTTGTATTGATTACTGAGTAGTTGTGAAAGAATTTCTTCCAGACTGGCGTTTTTGACTTTCAGGCTTACTTTCTTTGAAGTATTGACCTGGTCGTTACTGTAGAAAAATTCAAATTCACTTTGCTTTCTGATCACATCGAACACCTCTTCCAAAGTGACGTTTGTCATGTTCAGACTGAAATTGACTGTTTGGGTATAACTCTCTTTGGCAAAAAGACTACTTATGCCCAATAGTAGAAATAAAAAAGCTAGTCTCATGATTCGGTGTAGTTTGTTTAATGATTTTACAATCGGTACCGATCGTTCCATGTTGTTTTTTTGCATAATTTTTGATCTTAATGATTTTAGGCTTTT
>JAITTA010000053.1 GCA_031287395.1 Dysgonamonadaceae bacterium
GCTCCCAGCAAATACCATTTAAATTATTTAATAAAAAAACAGGGAAGTTTCTGAATAATATAGGTTCCTATGGTCAAGGGCCTAATGAGTATCTGAATGTCTATGATTTTCAATTGGATGAAAAAAATAATCGTATTTATTTGCTTCCGTGGCAGGCTAAGAAAATATTGGTTTATGATCTGAAGGGAAAGTCATTGGATCCTATTCCTTTATATACGTACTCTCCAAAGGGGAAATTCAAGGTTGATACCCAGGCAGGAAAAGTGATTGTATCTATTCTTCCGTTTACGGGGGCGCCGGCAGTCGTTTGGACTCAAACAACACAGGGAAAATTGATTCATGCCGTTGCTCCTGGACATCTATCCGTTATCCCGGATTTTAGTAACGAGATAGGGGCTTTCAAAGTTGGAAATGCATACCATTTCAATGTATTCACATTTGATCCGAGAGCAGATTCTCTTTATAATTACGACAGCGTTTCGAATAAACTCACGCCAATATTTACAACAAATTTTAAAGATTCTAAAAAGCCTATACACGATTATTGTGAAATGCCTAATTATTATATGGGAAGTTTTTCAGAGCCTAAAAGAATAAGCGAAAGTCAGACGGTTACTCAGAATCAAAGATTCTACATTGTTGATAAAAAAACATTGAAAGGATCTTTTTTTAAATTAGAAAATGATTTTCTTGGAAATGTAGAGATTGAATGGCCTATTTATTCGTTAAACAATGAGTATTTTATCCGAAATATGGAGCCTGGAAATTTATCGGATATGCTTGAAAAAATTCTTGCAGAGAATAAGAAATTGTCTCCGGATCAGAAAACAAAATTAACGAAACTTAAAAATTCAATTACGGATAACGACAATAACTATATATTGTATGCAAAATTGAAAAAATGAAACTTTATATAGATTTTTATATAGAATTTAAATGACTTTTTTCAAAAATTTTTATTTACTTTGGAGCATTATTTTGTAAATAAACATGAAGACACGAATTACTCTTACTTTCTATTGCCTGGTTGGCCTGATAATATTAGTATCCTGTGGAAAAAAGGACAAGAAAAACGCTGATGATAAGGGGGTGTCGGTCGTATTGCCCGAAGAACCGAACGAGGTATCGGTTGTGCGTTTGGAATATACGGATTTTCGGCATGAGTTGATTGCCAACGGTACTGTTTCTTCGCAAAACAAAGCGGATCTGAGATTTCAGACGCAAGAAAATGTGGCTGCCGTTTATGTTAAGAATGGCGATAGGGTCGGTAAAGGACAGAAAATTGCCATGCTCGACCGGTTCAAGCTACAAAGCAGTCTGGCTCAGGCGAAAGATGCGCTTGAACGCGCCCGGCTCGAATTGCAGGATGTCCTGATAGGGCAGGGGTATGCTATCGGCGATACGGCTAAAGTGCCGAAAGAGGTGTTGATGTTAGCCAAAGTAAGAAGTAATTACGACCAGAGCGAAATACAATATAACCTGGCAGAGTACAATTTTGAAAATTCGGTGTTGTACGCTCCTTTCAATGGGGTGGTAGCTAATTTGTTTACCAAGGTGTACAATATTCCCAACGGATCGGAGCCTTTTTGTACGATTATCGACAATAGTCGTCTGGAAGCCGATTTCATGGTATTGGAAAGTGAATTGCCTGTCATTCGTATAGGGGACAAAGTACAGGTGTCTCCTTTCTCGATCGATGATTTTTCCTGTGAAGGCCGTGTGTCCGAGATTAATCCCGCTATCGACAAAAACGGGATGGTCCGGGTGAAAGCCGTCATTTCCAATCCTGGAAATAAACTGTTTGAAGGGATGAATATCCGGGTGAGGCTTCAGCGATCGCTGGGCAGACAATTGGTTATTCCTAAAGAAGCTCTGGTGTTACGCACCAATAAAAAAGTGGTATTTACGTACAATGGCGGAATAGCCAAGTGGGTCTATGTGACAACAGGCCTTGAAAATTCGACGGGATATGTGATTACCAGCGGTCTGGCCGAAGGCGATAGCGTGATTTATGAAGGCAATATCAATCTGGCTCACGAAACACCCGTAGTAATCAAATGATCCGCTTTCTGATCAATCGGCCTATCGCCGTATTCATGGCTTTTACGGCATTTTTTATCCTCGGTATTGTCACCTACCTGAATGTACCGGTGTCGTTGTTGCCCGATATTGCCATTCCTGAAATTACGGTACAGATTTCGGGGAATGATATGTCGGCCCGGGAACTGGAAAATACGGTGGTAACCCCTGTGCGGCAACAATTGTTGCAGATAGGTAAAATGCGTGATATCCGTACGGAAACCCGGGACGGAAGCGCTATTGTCCGTCTGAGTTTTGAGTACGGAGCTAATACCGATCTCGCTTTCATCGAAGTCAACGAAAAAATCGATGGGGCTATGAATCGTATCCCGCGAGGAGTGGAACGTCCCCGGGTGATCAAGGCAAGCGCTACGGACATTCCGGTGTTGAACCTGAATATGACGCTCAAACACGATCAGGATAATCAGGATTCGTTTCTCGATCTGTGCGAATTTGCCGAAACGGTGATTAAACGCCGGATCGAGCAATTGCCGGAAATTGCTATGGTCGATATGACCGGAATGGTTGGTAAGGAAGTGAATATTCTTCCGGATAATAAGATGCTGTCGATGACCGGGATCACGCTTTCGGATATCGAATCGGCCTTGAGAAACAATAACATAGAACCCGGCAGCATGATTGTCAGGGATGGGTATTATGAGTACAATATCAAATTCTCGGCGATATTGCGGACCGTAGAAGATATACGGAATATTTTCATCCGTAAAAATGACCGGATTTTTCAACTCAAAGACCTGGCTTCAATCGATATAGCTCCGGTAAAAGAAAAAGGAATAGCCCTGTATAACGGAAAAAGAGCCGTCACTCTGGCTGTGATTAAACAGTCGGACGAGAATATGTCGAAAATGAAAGACGCGCTTAACAAAGTGACGGATTCATTCAAAAAGAACTATCCCGATATTCAGTTTGATGTTTCTCAAAACCAAACCGAATTGCTGGACTATACTATCGGCAACCTCAAACAGAATCTGTTGTTGGCCTTCATCTTTGTTTGCCTGGTTTCAGTGATTTTCATGCGGGATATCAAGTCTCCCGTAATCATCGGGCTTAGTATGTTTATTTCTCTGATTATCAGTTTGTTGTTTTTTTATTTGTTCCATATTTCGCTCAATGTGGTTTCCCTTACGGGATTGGTGTTGGCTTTGGGAATGATGATCGATAACTCCATCATTGTGACGGACAACATCGGGCAATACCGGACCAAGGGATTGTCGATCGATGACGCTTGCGTAAAAGGGACCAATGAAGTGGTCGCCCCGATGCTCAGTTCCGTCTTTACAACCATTTCCGTATTTGTCCCGCTTATTTTCCTCAGCGGAATAGCCGGCGCTATTTTCTTCGACCAGGCTTTTTCCGTAACAGTAGGATTGTTGGTGTCGTATATCACGGGAATCATGCTGTTGCCGGTGCTTTACAAGATGGTATTTTCCTGGAAAAATAAAAAAGATAAAAAGAATAAAGGGAATGGCGACTTTTGTAGGGAGGGGTTGGATTCTGCCGTAAAAAAGCAGGTGTTGGTTGAAAAATTATACGATATCGGTATCGATTGGATTTTTTCGCATAAAGTGTTGACCTTCCTCATTATGCTTGCTGTTTTTCCGCTTTGTTACTGGTTGTTCACTATTATTCCTATAGAAAAAATGCCGGATATCAGTCAGAATGAACTGCTGGTGAAAATAGAATGGAATGAAAATGTGCACGTGCACGAAAATAAGAACCGGACTGTCGGATTCCTGGCTTCACTGGATGGCAGAACGTTGGAACATTCGGCTCTGATTGCCCAACAACAGTATCTTTTGAACAGGGAACGAGAACAAACATCTTCCGAATGTGAGGTTTATCTGCGTGTTCCTGGTAAAAAGGATATTCCCGGCATGAAAAAAGCGGTGGAATCGTATTTTGCAGAACATTATCCGGATGCAATCGTTTCGTTTTCTCCTGTTGGAACCATTTTTGAGAAGATATTCACGACCGGCTCCCCGGATCTTACGGTAGAATATTACACCCGGAATCGTATGGAGACCCCGGATGTACAGGAAATCCGGGCTTTGGAGCGAAAACTGCAGGAGCAGACGGGGGAAATTCCGGCCGGAGTTTCTTTCCAGAAGCAATTGAATATCCGGATTAACCGGGAAAAATTGTTGTTGTATAAAGTTT
>JAITTA010000136.1 GCA_031287395.1 Dysgonamonadaceae bacterium
TATTATTTTCTTCGTCACCAAAAATATCACTAATTATTTTTTCTTGTTCCGAGTTTTTCTTTTTGAATGTTGCCTTTTCTTTGAATTTTACGAGTAATTATTTTACACTTATTTTTTTACTCTTTCATCTTGTTTTTTGCCCTTTTTTGCGCCTTCGAATTTTCATTTCTTTCAAGTAGCCCGCTACATTTCAATCAATGAAAATCCAAATCCATCAAAAAATGGCTAAAAAACAATAGATGAAAAAATACAAAACAGTTTCTAAGTTTTATTTGCAAATTCGCAAAAAAGCAGTACCTTTGCGCCCGGGTAAGTCCTATACGGCCAGCTCCCTTCGAATCCCCCAGGGCTTGATCGCAGCAAGGGTAGTCGGTTGTAGCGGCGCGATATAGTAAGCTTACCCTTTTTTGCCTCTTTAGCTCAGTTGGCCGGAGCACGTGATTTGTAATCTCGGGGTCGTTGGTTCGAATCCGACAAGAGGCTCTTCAATTTCAATAAAATGTATCGGACTAACACTTGCGGCGAATTACGCATTGAAAATCTCAACCAGGAAGTAATACTGGCAGGATGGGTACAGAAGGCCCGTAAAATGGGCGGAATGATCTTTGTCGATTTACGCGACCGGTATGGAATTACCCAATTGGTATTCAATCAGGAAGTGAACGGCGAATTGTGCGAACGCGCCTCTAAAATCGGACGGGAATGGGTTATCCAGGTCAAGGGTAAAGTCATGGAACGTTCGAATAAGAATCCGAATATTTCGACCGGTGATATTGAAATCATCGCTTGTGAATTAAATATCCTGAATGTATCCGAAACGCCTCCTTTTACAATTGAGGAGGATACGGACGGGGGCGACGATCTGCGAATGAAATACCGTTATCTGGATTTACGCCGGAATAATGTACGATCCAACCTCGAATTACGTCACCGGATGGCTTTTGAGACCCGTTCTTATCTCAACGGACAACAGTTTCTGGAAGTAGAAACTCCCGTATTGATAGGTTCTACGCCCGAAGGTGCCCGCGATTTTGTAGTTCCCTCACGAATGAATCCGGGAGAGTTTTATGCACTGCCGCAATCGCCTCAAACGTTCAAACAATTGTTGATGGTATCCGGTATTGACCGCTATTTCCAAATTGTGAAATGTTTCCGCGACGAGGACTTACGCGCCGACCGTCAGCCTGAATTTACACAGATCGACTGTGAAATGTCGTTTGTGCAACAGGAAGACATTCTCAACATGTTTGAAGGATTGACCAAACACCTGTTCAAAACAGTTAAAGGCATTGATTTGTCCGATTTTCCGAGAATGTCGTACGACGATGCTATGAAATTATATGGTTCGGACAAACCGGATACCCGTTTCGATATGAAATTCGTTGAAATCCAAGATTTAACGAAAGGAAAAGATTTTGTTGTGTTCGATAGCGCCGAATATGTCGCTGCAATCCGTGCCGAAGGCTGTGCATCCTATACCCGTAAACAATTGGATGAACTGACCGATTTTGTAAAACGTCCTCAGATCGGAGCCAAAGGTTTGGTTTATGTCCGTTATGAAACGGATGGCACTTTCAAATCGTCTGTGGACAAGTTTTATTCCCAGGATGATTTAAAGACTTGGGCCCAACGTTGTAACGCCAAACCGGGCGATTTACTCCTAATCCTCTGCGGAACTACGGAAAAGACTCAGAAACAATTGTGCGAGCTTCGCCTGGAAATGGGTTCCAGGTTGGGCTTAAGAGATAAAAGCCAATTCAATTGCCTTTGGGTCGTTGATTTTCCACTTCTGGAATTCGATGAAGAACTAGGACGGTATTTTGCAAAACACCACCCGTTCACCAGTCCGAAACCGGAAGATATTCCGTTATTGGATTCCAATCCCGGAGCCGTGCGCGCCAACGCATACGATATGGTCATCAACGGGGTGGAAATCGGAGGAGGATCCATCCGGATTTATAACAGCGAATTACAGAAAAAAATGTTCGGTATCCTTGGATTTACGGAAGAAAAAGCCCAGACCCAGTTCGGATTCCTGATGAATGCATTCAAATTCGGAGCGCCTCCCCATGGCGGTATTGCTTTCGGGTTGGACCGATTTGTATCAATCTTTGCAGGTTTGGATTCTATTCGTGATTGCATTGCTTTTCCGAAAAACAATTCGGGAAGGGATGTGATGATTGATGCCCCGGCTGTTCTGGAACAGGAACAACTGGACGAACTGAATTTGCAGGTAGCATTGAAACAAAAATAGGCAGGTTGATCCTAACTTTTTTATAACCCGATATGTTCTGTTGTATTCTTTTTTAAGTCGTTTTTTGTTTCCGTTTTTTTATTATCCGGAGAATAAATCCAGATTATTTTATCTTCCAGAATATTGCCATTATCATTGATTCGGACCAGAACGATATTTTCTCCTTCTTTCAATCTCACATCATTGAAAATATAATGCACGGGAGTTGTTCCTTTTGAAAAGTCCTTTATTTCCATGCCATTTACGAATAATTGCGGAATACCGCGATTGGAATAAACCGTGACCGGCGTTATTTCATTTTTGCGGTTTATTGCCCGGCGTTGAGTCAGGTAAAGTACAGGCTCTTTACTCCAATTGGCTTTGTACCAATAAAACGGATCCTTCTTGGTTTTCCGGTCGAAAGTAACTAATCCTTTCATATTTCGAGCCTCTACTCCACCCTGGGTATTGACGGGCGTTGCAAAATCGAATGTATTCCAGACGTAGGATGCAAGCAGGTAAGGATGTTTGGAAATAGATCCCCAGTGTTTTTCATGAAATTTGGTAGCGAATGTCTCCGGATA
>JAITTA010000179.1 GCA_031287395.1 Dysgonamonadaceae bacterium
TATGAGCAGAATTTTTTTCATGATGATACTTTTTACCCTTAAATTCGCTGCAAATATAACACTTTTCCCGGAGAAAAGTTGTTTATTATTAAAATTTATATCCCACTGTTACTAATCCTTTGTACGTATTATTTGTCAACTTCGCAGGAATTGATTTTACTAATTGTCGATGCTCCCCGTTATTATTTATAAATTCGTAAGATGGAAAATAATACAAATCATCTGTTTGTGAACGGTAAACCAAAGTCGCATCCACATAAAACCGGGGCGTAAAGCGATAACCGATACCGGCTGTTAAATAATTAACATTACTCTCGATAGTGTAATGAGGTACTGTGCCGACGATTAAATCTTTGTATCGGTATTTTTCATTTACATTCAGATATTCACCGGCAGACGGATTGTCCTTAAATTCGGTTTTATACGGATTTTCTACCCAAGAATAACCCAAACGTCCCGAAAATTGAGGTGTAAAACGATATTCCAAACCGGCTCTTACGGTAGAAGCGGTTTTGAAATCCTGTTGAATATAATGGTTTTCAAATTCCTTTTCTTTCCCGTATTTATCCATCAAGTTCATTCCGGAATAATCTTTGATTTCATAATCCAGACTGACCACTGCTTTTGTACCGATAACTCCGGCAGCGCTGAACACCCAATAATAAGGAGTATTAAAACGATAATCGGTCAAAGCATCATTCGGAGTACTTATACCCTCTTGCCCGGTGTTTCCGCCTGCATGGTCGGCTTTAGCTGTTCCCTGATAATAATCGGTTAAACTATACCAAACAGGAGAATGGTAAGCGACACCCAAGCGTAGGGCATCCACCGGGCGCCAAATCACTCCGGCATTGAATTGATAACCGGCTCCCTGGGTTTCAAAATAATTGTCCAAACCAATCGTTCCTCCTTCTCCTAATTTCTCCCCATAAAAAGAATCCAGATGATAGAGGATATTCGTCAAGGAGAAAGTCGCACCCAAATAGAATTTATCGGAAAAATTGGTTCCCAATGAAAAGTCGTAAGTTTCAATATAGCCTCTTTCCTTCATTGTTAAATTCGGACTAACCGTTTCTCCCTCAAACAAAATACTCTTGTATTGGTCATTGTCTTTTGAATCGTTTACCGGATCAAAAAAGTATCCGTTCCAACCCAAGGTACTTAACCAAGGGACATTACTGTTGTAAGGATCATAATATTCATCTGATTTTAATTTCCAGGCCGGAATGCCATACGTAAGTTCAGCCAAATAATCGGACAAAGAGGAGGACATTTTTGTTCCCGAAGCTTCATACCGGCGGTCAAAATTCTTCAACCGGTTGTACGAAAAAGCAAAGTTAATCACATTCGCTCCATCATTTCCGGTTGGATAATAGCCTACATACGAAATATTATCAAAATTGAATTTGAATTTATTTTGTGTATTGACGCTGCTATTCCAATCGGTTTTCAGATTGGTAGAGGTAAAAGCCAGGGAGGTATTCACTTCCGACGAACGGTAAACTCCCAAACCGGCAGGATTGATCATGATTCCCGTTACATCCCCGCCTAAGGCTCCGAATGCACCACCCATTGCCTGTCCCCGGGCTGTCCCTCGCAAGTCATTGCCTGTCAATCGAAGAGCATCTATTTCACTTTGAGCAAACGAACAAGTACAAATAAACAGAGCCAGTATAAACAATATATTTTTTTTCATCTTTTTTACGTTCTTTTTTAGTAAATTATCTTCTGCTGCCGCCACCGCCGGATGAACGACCACCACCGCCGGAGCTACCGCCGCCGGATGACGACCGGCTGCTTCCACTGGAACCGCTCGAATAGCTTCCGCTACCGGAAGAAGATCTGGAGCTGCTTCCACTATTATAGGAACCGCTTGAAGAACTTCTTGTAGAAGTGGACGGGCTGCTATAAGAACCGCTACTGCTCCTTGAACTGCCGCCGGTTGAGCCGGAATAACGGCTGTTTGAACTTCCGTCGCCGCTCGAACTAACCCGTGTTCTTGTACCGGTAGAAGTATTTCCCGTACTGTAACGGGTGCTGCGTCCGGCATCCGTACTTGAACTGCGCACGGTAGCATTATTTCCATCGCCCCGTCCGGATGAAGTGCGGACAGATCCCATATCACCTCTGCTGCCGGAAGATGAACTTCTTCTTGCGTCTGTGCCGGTGTATGATGCGCTTCGTCCTCTTGAACTTGAACCAATCCGTCCGTTATTGTTCCGGTCATAATGATTGGCTGCATAATGGTTGTGATAGTATCCACCACCATAGCCATGACCGTAATGGCCACCGTAGTAACCGCCATAATACCAGGGGCTGTACCAACCGCCATAGTGCCACGGATCATACCAACCGCCGTAAGACCACGGACTGTACCAGCCACCATAATACCAAGGACGATGCCAACCGTAAGACCACGGACTATACCATCCGTTGTAATACCAGGGATCGTACCATCTATTATATCCGTAATTGAAATTAACGCTTAATCCGCTATTATCCGGTTCGTTAAAATCTATTTCGTAATTTTCTCCGTCGTAAGCAATATTGACATTTTCCGCACCCACTATTGTGATTTTCGCCGGGTCATGAAATTTAACAATACGTTGCGTCAATTCTCCGTCCACATATTCGATAACAGTATCTGTAACTTCTTCATCAATATAGGTGTCCTGATCTACATAACGCCGGTTATATTCATCCACATCTCTATCGGCAGACATTGTTGCAATAACAACCGGAGTTTCTTTTTTCACCGTTACTACTACTGCTTCTTCCACCTTAGGCTCAGCTTTTTTATTTTTGGAAGAATAATAAATATCGTCCCCAAAAGCATCGTTCTGAGCTACCGCTGAGAAAGCAAAAAACAGCATCGCAATTAAAGTGTACCATTTGAATGTCTTCATAACCATAATCTCCTATTTTTTAATTTATTTGTATTTTCTTAAATTAGATATACAAAAATAGTAAAAGTAACATGCAATACAAAGAAATTATTAATATTTAACAAAACGTGCAGGACATTGTAAAATAAGAATTATATTTGCAGTACAATATTCGATTGCA
>JAITTA010000208.1 GCA_031287395.1 Dysgonamonadaceae bacterium
ACAAAAATTCAAAACAAATAATCAGGTGATGTGGAAATCAATGAGTATAAGTAAGAGTGTAAAAGAAAATAAAAATCAAAATTGAAAACGTAACAAAAGAATGCAAATGAATTAATTGAAGTAGGTACATTGTTCACTATACTACAATGGATCTTATCAACTGGTCGTTCAAATGAATATTCTATTTTGCTAGAAAATTCTTCTGCCAAGTCGGGAAACTATTATTTGAAAGAAGTATTCGTCTGCGTCTGTGAAATATTACCTTCCTCTTTTTTACTTAAAAAAAATTTCAAACGGGTATTGAAAGATGAGGAAATACACTGGTTTCTTGGAATAATTACGGCAGCAACATTCATTGTAATGGTTGGTTTGTCGGTGATAAATCCGGAAATAAAAAGCCTGGAATCATTTCAAACTTCTTTGTTCCAGGTAGTTTCTTTGGTTACTACAACCGGTTTTTCAACTCAGGATTATGTTCCTTGGGGACCTTTCTTCTGGATTATTCTTTTGATATTGATGCTTATTTGCGGATGTGCCGGATCAACCAGCGGAGGACTTAAGGTAGTACGGGTTGTCGTTTTGATAAAAAATGCATTGAATGAGTTTGGCCGTTTGATCCATCCTCGGGCGGTCATTCCTGTACGACTGAATGGTAATGCCATTTCTATGGAGGTTGTGCAACGTTTGCTGGCATTTGTTTTCCTTTATATGGTGATCATCGTTTTCGGTGCGGCCGCTCTTCTTTTTACCGGAATGGGATTTGATGAGGCTATTGGCGCTGCGGTGACATCGATTGGTAATGTCGGTCCGGGACTGGGAAGTCACGGGCCTTCAGGTTCTTTTGCACAACTTACGGATTTTGCGAAATGGCTGCTCTCTTTCCTGATGTTGGTCGGCCGTCTTGAATTATTTACCGTCTTGATATTATTCACTCCCGGATTCTGGAAAAGATGATGTGGTTTGTCCTTTTCCAAAAAAGGAACAAGCCGGATCTATTGTTGTGGAAAACCCTTGGTATTATTCCTTCCTGATTTTCATATTCTGATAAATGATATTCTGACATATCCCGTTTCCGGAACAAGAAAAAGATATCCCGGAAAGAAACGGGTATTGAAACGGATTGACAAAAAGCAAAGTATATTTTTGCAACCTGTATCCGTAAATAATTTGAATAATGCATAAGACAGAATGGTATATGAAATGTTTTTTATACAGATTAATGTCTCTGACATTGCTTTGCTTTACCGGATGCGACGGGAATACGGACAACCTGGGAACAGAAGGAAGCGTAGATGTTTCCTGCAGGGGGTAAAGGAAGAAATATAAAGGGATTTAACGATTTATAAACCATTAAAAACAAAGTTATGAAAACAGGATTTTTAAGCGTATTTGCGATTTCAGTATTATTATTTGTCTCTTGTAATAAAGACGACAAAGAGCCCGAAGTAAACGATGGACGTGTGGAATTCTCATCGGGGCTAATTGGTCTTCACACTAAAGTGAGCGGAGACAATGGTATATCTTGGGATGGTGACGAAACCATCGGTATATATATGATGGGACACGAAACATCCGATGTAGTTGAAAATGCCGAAAACGTTGAATACACAAATTCATTGGCAGGAGCAACAGCAACATTCACTTCCACTACGCCTATCTACTATCCGGTAAATGTTGCACAAAAGGTGGATTTTATTGCCTACCATCCTTATAATGAAGATCTGCAAGACGAAAAATATCTGATCGACTTATCTGACCAGACTGATCAATCGGCAATCGACCTGATGTCGGCTTTAACCATCGAAATGTCAGCACCTTCAGGCTATGACAAAACGAATACGGACCCGGTAAATTTGAAATTTAAACATCAACTGGTAAAAGTGATAATTAATGTAATAGCGGGCGATGGGGTTATTGATCTGACAGGATTGGATGTTGAAATTGTGGGCATGAATACATCCGCCGATTTTGACCTGACCGGTAAAGAAGGTATTTCCAACGAAACCATCATTTCGAATATTTCCCCATACAAGCAACCGGGAGCCTATACTTACGAGATCATTTTATTGCCGGTAACATTAAGTGGCAGCCATGTCGTGAAATTTGCCTTAGATCAAAATATTTATACTTGGACAATCAATGATAACGATAACAAAATTGTCTTATTCGAAGGCGGTAAGAAATACGCTTTCAATGTAACACTGAATAAAAATGAGGTGCAGGTAACCGGTGAAATAGAACCGTGGGATCCGGAGGATGGAGGAGATGTAATAGCCAAATAAAAAAAATCGGATTTTATGAAACGGGAGCTTTTAAACTTATTATTACTGGTAGCAGGGGGCGGATTGTTTTTCGCTTCCTGCAACAGTGACGATGATGCGGGTGGTAACGACATTCCCGTTGCCGTACGATTCTTTTATCCGCAGGATGGCAGTAAGGTGGATTTCGTGGCTTATTATCCGTATAAACTATTGCAGACCAATTATATCTATCCGATAGATGTAAAAACTCAGACAACACCTACCGATATCGACATCTTATATAGTAATATTGGGCATGGCATATTGATTTCTCAAGCGGAAGTAAGGCCTCTGAGCAGAAAACTTTTGAATATATTATTCGTGCAGTACAGGCTTTTTAGATATAATTACTCATGCAAGAAATAATAAGATGATATTTCCTGCATGATGTAAACAAAAACGGTATATCCTTGTTAGCATTATATACCAGTAATTTCGGTCAGATGGAAACGCATGATTATGACAAGGTTTTATTTGAAGCAGTCAAAAACAGGTTGGCTCCGGATGTCAGCCCCGTGTGGTTTATCATGGATGTATTGTCCATCGGCAAAGAAGCCGCTTACCGGCGTCTTCGGGGAGAAGTTGCCTTGAGCCTGAAGGAAGCGGCCCTATTATCCTCTGAACTGGGCATTTCACTCAACGATGTAGCGAATAATAATTCCGGTAAGATGCATAATTACAACCTCTTTTTAGTGGATTTTGAAACCCCGGATGAAGTTGATTATAAAGTTTTACAGTGTTATCTCGATAATATCTGTCAGGGCTGTAATGATCCCAATTCGCAGCTGGCCGTTACAACTAATGTATTTCCTCAGCAATTGTACCTGCGGTACAAGAGTATTGCCAAGTTTGCGGTATTCAAATGGATCTACCAAAGTGGGGAGCGTCCGATCAAAGCCTATCATGAGGTAAGGATAGAAGATCGGATGCAACAAATTTTCCGGGATTCCCGGGAAACCCACCTCCGGATCAAGATGACCTACTATATCTTTGACAGATTACTCTGTCGCTCGTTGATTCATGATCTGAGGTATTTTACTTCCGTGGGGTTGTTGAAGGAAGAAGATACGCAAACTATCTGCGGGGAGGCTCATAAGCTGCTGAATTATATGGAGCAAATAGCCATCGCCGGGAAATACGAGAATGGCAACGAAGTCTACATGTATGTTTCGGATCTTCATTTTAACAAGTCGTATTATAATGTCAGGTCCGGGCAATATCATGCCAGTATAATTGAGGCCTGTGTACTGAGTAGCCTGGCTTCTGTCGATAAAAATTGTTACGACAAGATGAACGACTGGATTCATTCGCGTAGGCGGATTTCGACTCTGATCAGCCAGAGCGGCGAGCCCCAGCGCATTTCGTTTTTTAAAGAACTGCGCCGGCAGTTGGATGAATTATAACCGTCCGGTCTCAATAATATATTTCCGGTATGTTTTTTTTAAGTATGAAATATAATTTTTCGTTTTTACATTCAACAGATACCTGATCTTCTTTCATCAACCAGCCGATAGCTATAAAGATAAAGGAATCCCAGCAATGGATATGTTCTCCGATTTGCCTTACATTCATTTTTCCCTTATTGAAAAGGAGTATTTTGATATTTTCGGCGATATCAATGATCTGATTATTCATTCTTTTTATACTTGAGTTTGCGTTCAGATATTATTTTCTCTCCGGTCGGATTATTTTTAAAGTATTCCTTTCCGGACTAAGAGAGTATTATCCGGCTATTTTACCAATGTAAAAATAATCTTTATTTTCCGTCGATCCCTTTCAATGTGGGGTTTTTAGAAAATGTTTCTTTCTTTTTACGAAAGTCGGGAACAACTTTCATTTGTTATTCGGAACTTGATGCTGTTTTGTGGTAATATTTTTTGATTATTGAAAAAAAAGGTGGCACTACAACTATTTTGCCTTTGTCCGGTATCTGAGGTTATCAAATAATCGCTCAATCAACCTCCTGTCCTTGACGATAATATCGGCCGTACCTCCGAGTTCGTATCTGAAATCCAGCAGTTCGCCGTAGTTGGTGGTCAATCC
>JAITTA010000205.1 GCA_031287395.1 Dysgonamonadaceae bacterium
TGTTTCCTTTGTCGTGAATTTTCTTTCTCAATTACATTTAAACATCGGTTTTTGATTGAAGCAAATAAATATGACTTGACAGAATGAGCATAATATAAAGTTTCAGGATGTTCCCAAAGCATAATCATAAATTCCTGAACCAAATCCTCTGAATCTACATCTGATAAATATTGTGAAGCATATTCACAAAGAGGATAATAATATTTATAAAAAACCTCTTTATATGCATCAACAGAACCCTCAGAGAGTTTTTCTATGAGCATTTGTTCATATGTCCTTTGCACATCATTCATCTAACCTGCAACTCTAAATAAGCTTAATCTTCCTTTACGGATAACAAATGTAGCAAACTATCCTAACGTATACAAATTTTATTTTAGTAAAATTTTTAATTCTTGTTTAGGGTTTGGCTCTTTGAGAACTGTCTTAAATACAACCGGAGGAAATTCTCAATAAATTTAGTCGTTTTCTCGCAATGGCATAATCAAAATAAATTTTGCTTCTGCTCATTACTTAACGAAAAAGTTCCTATTTACGTAGTAAAGAAATTCTTCCTTTGCATTATATAAAATTTATAAAATGATTGACGAATTCAATACAATCAATAATGACTCGGATTTCGATGCAGCTTTATTTATAAAGTATCTGCAAAGGCTCACTACTTCAGAAGAAACCCTTCTTGTTGAAAACCGGATGAATGAAAATGAAGAGCATAAAAAAGAGGCCCGACAAATCGCCGAAATCTTTTTTACAAAACGAACTTATGATCGAATGGCTATGCGAAATGTTGATTTGGCTTATCACAAAGTTCAATCTCATTTCCAAAAGAAAAAAACACTCTCTTGGAAAAAACCTTTTTTGTATGCAGCAGCATCTCTTGCCGGAGCAATCATTCTTTCATCAACATCTATTTTCTTTATACAAAAAGAAGTTATACCCGGGAAGACAAATCTCGTCACTGTAGAAGCAAATCCGGGCATGCATTCCCGAGTTAATTTAGCTGACGGAACAATCGTATATCTCAATTCCGGCAGTAAACTTTCATATCCCGATCAATTCAATGGAAATGAGCGTAATGTGAAATTGGACGGAGAAGCCTTCTTTCAAGTTAAAAAAAATACTGAAAAACCGTTTGTTGTTTATACGAACGACAATACGGCTTCCATCAAAGTATTGGGGACTTCATTTAACGTACAATGTTTTGAAAATGACAATGAATTCACAACAACATTAGTAGACGGATCTGTTGACATAACAATAAATAGAAAAAATGGATCTACGACTTCGACTAAATTAACCCCTTCGGAAAAATTTGTTTTCGACAAGAATACCGATAAATTCACTGTTGGGAAAGTCGAAACAGAAATTGAAACCGCTTGGACAAAGAATCGCTTTATTTTCAAAAATCTTCCAATGCCTCAAGTATTGAAAATATTAGCATATAATTACAATGTCGAATTTATCATTAAGAATTCAACGATTGACACCTATCGTTTTACCGGGACTTTCCAAAGTAGACAACTACCTCAGATTTTAGAATATTTGAAGATATCATCCAATATAAACTATACCATGAGATATCCTCATTCTGAGGATAGTCTTGACATTAAAAAAACTCAGATTATTTTATATTAAAAAGAAAAATGCCTATGAAAGATCATCATTAAAAGAGATTAAAAAGAAATGGGAAGATGCGTCACCATCTCCCCATCCCAAGAATTCACAAAGGCGAGCCGTTAAAAATTCGCCTAAATACCTAATTATTAACTTAAGTACAATACAAAAGTATGAGAAATTTATCTTATTTACAAATTACTGCAAGACTAAAAAGCCTTGCTTGGTTAAAAAAAGTACCTCTATTTATGAAAATCACTTATTTCTTGTTATTTTTCATAGTGGGAACCACATTTGCAGAGTCCTATGCGCAAAAGGCTTCCCTGTCTTTGAAAATGGAAAATGCTTCTATTGCCCAGATCCTGGAAAAAATTGAAAGCCAGACAGATTTTCAATTTTATTACAATAGTAAGTTAATCGATTCCGAGAGAAAAACATCGATCAACGTAAGAAATGAAAATATCTTCATAACCCTTAATGACCTATTTGAAGATAGTAATGTTAGTTATAAAGTTATCGATAAGGACATTATACTAACCCCGAAACAAAATGACGCACAGAATTCAAAACAAATTCCTGAAAAAAAGATTAGTGGTACTGTTAAAGATCGATATGGATCACCGCTAATCGGCGCCAGTGTTGCTGTAAAAGGAGGCAATGTCGGGACAGCTACTGATATTGACGGAGGTTTCTCATTAACTGTTCCGGAAAATGCAACATTAGTTTTTACTTACATCGGATATATTTCAAAAGAAATCAAGGTTGAGGATCAAGCATTATTTCTTATCCAAATGGATGAAGATGACCAAATGCTGAAAGAAGTTGTTGTTACTGCTTTAGGTATCAAACGGGAAGAAAAATCATTGGGATATGCAGTTCAAGGAGTAAACGGAAATTCGCTTCAAACCGTAAAAGGAGTGGATATAAGCAGCTCTCTGACTGGAAAAATTTCCGGTCTTACAGTAAAAAACTCAACTGAATTTAATGGCCGGTCTGTACTGGAATTACGTGGGGAAACCTCATTATTATTGGTTATCAATGGCGTTCCTTATGCCAATATGACTCTTCGTGATATTCCTGCCGACGATATCGAAGACATCAGTATGTTGAAAGGACCGACTGCTGCAGCTTTGTATGGAGCTCGCGGCTCTTCGGGTGCCATCATGGTTACGACAAAGAAAGGGAAAGATAGAGGGCTATCTATTGACTTCAACAGCAATAACATGTTTACCGCAGGCTATACCGCTATTCCTGAAGTTCAAACTTCTTATGGACATGGATTAAATGGTAAGATTGCTAACGACTATGTGTGGGGACCCAAATTGGATATCGGGCAAACAGCCATGCAATGGAATCCCAAAACAAAACAAAATGAAGAATTACCATTGGTTTCCAGCGGTAAAAATAATTTGAAAAACTTCATGCAACAAGGTATTATTACCAATAATAATATCAGCGTCACGCAAACTGGCGAAAACGGATATTTCAGAGCTAATTTGAACTATACCTACAACAAAGGGCAATTTCCTAATCAAAAATTAAATATTATCAACTACTCTATGAGTGGTGAAATGAAAATCACTGATAAATTCTCTTTAGAAAGCCAAATGGGTTATAGCCGTTCTTCTGCTCCTAATGTTTGGGGAAGCGGTTACAACAACCAGGGATATATTTATCAACTTCTGATGTGGACAGGGCCGGATTATGATATCAGGGATTATAAAGATTACTGGATTGTTCCTCATGAAAAACAAAATTGGTTATATACAGCATGGTATGATAACCCTTATGTAATGGCTTATGAAAAATTGGTAGGCCTGGAAGAAAATAAAATGAACGCAAGTTTGGTTGCTAACTACAACTTTACAAAAGATTTGAAATTAACTTTCAGAAACGGTTATGATTACTACAAAGCGGAAGATGAAGTGAAAAATCCTGCCGGTATTTACTCTACTAGAGGACCTATTGTTCAAACGCTTAATAATTCTAATAGTTCTTCTTATGGCTGGAGCGGTAAAGGTTTGTATGGAATGAACCAAAGATGGGGACAAAGTTTGAACAGCGACTTGATGTTAAACTATTCAAAATCTATCGGACAATTTGATTTTGATGTACTGGGAGGTGCTAGTTTATTCTACTTCCAAGCAAGAGAAATGGGAGCCAAAACAGTAAACGGACTGGCGATTCCGGGTTGGTATTCTTTAGCAAATGCCATTCCTTCAACAGCTGCCGGAGTTGATGCCATCGCAGTTAATTCAGGTAACTTCGAAAGACAAGTAAACAGCGTATATGGTAAACTGTCTATCGCATGGAACCATGCCGTTTATGTTGATGTTACAGGAAGAAATGACTGGAGTTCAACTCAACCCGAAGAATCCAGATCATACTTCTATCCTTCTGTAGCTGGTAGTGTGATTTTATCTGAATTTTTCGATACCCCCCATTGGCTTGGACTATGGAAAGTCAGAGGTTCATGGACAATTGCGAAATCTCCACTGGGAATATATGAAAGCAATTTACCTTATTCTACAACTAATAACTGGGGATACATCAGTGCAGCACTCCCAACGAATTTGGCAGGGACAGATCTGTTGCCTTCCGAAACTCGCACATGGGAAATCGGAACCGGAGCCTATTTATTCTCTAAACGCCTTTATGTTGATATAGCCTACTTCGATAAATTGTATTATAATCAACAAACTTCTCAGGATATTGCTCCATCATCGGGATATGCAAAGACCTTGATCAATACAGATGAAACTTATGCTCGTAGAGGTGTTGAAGTCACCTTAGCCGGAGATATTATTAAAAACAACACTTTTTCGTGGAATTCCATGATTAACTATTCTTATCAACACAGGTATTATGTAGATATTGATCCCGTTTATTCTAAAAAAGACGAATGGACTCAACCTGGAAAGCGTATGGATTATTATGCTCAAACAGAAAAAATATTGAGAGACCCTGACGGAAATTGGATTCATGCAAGTGATGGCCGGGTGATGTTGGATAGTTACAGGAGGTTATATGGATACTCTGATCCTAAATTCAGCTTTGGATTTATCAATACATTCAAGTATAAAAACTGGACTTTAGGTATCAATATCGATGGCCGCATTGGTGGTTTATTGGATAATTACATCTATGGGAAAATGTTTGATACCGGTTCAGCTCCGGAAACGGATACTCAATATCGTTATGATGAAGTGGTGAACGGAAACAAATATATTGGTAACGGAGTGAAAATTGTTGGTGGTAAAGTAGTGTATGACACAAACGGTAGAATTACTGAAGACTCACGCGTATATGCTCCTAACGATATTCCCGTAAGCTATCAACAATACATGAGATTGTATGGAAACTCATGGGAAAACCGAATACAGAATAAGACTTTCATAAAACTAAGAGAAATGTCTCTTGCATTCCAACTTCCGAATAAATGGTTAGCCAATACAGGTATCAAAAATGCATCTTTTGCCATCACCGGACAAAATTTATTCTTGTGGACGAAAGAATTTAAATATTCTGACCCGGATATTGACAAAGAAGATATGAACTCTCCGTCACAACGAATGATCGGTTTTGACATTAAGATCGGATTATAATCAATTTTATCCATTCAGATTAAAACAGAAATAAATATGAATACAAAATATTTTAAGATTAACACCATTGGAATTCTACTATCAGTTCTATTTGTTACTAATAGCTGTGAAGATTTCGATGAGATGAATCAAAATCCGGATAAGCCTTTAGTGACAACTTCAGCCTGGCTGGCAACGGATATGATAACTACGATTACGTCAAAAACGGCGATGCGCACAACCGGTTTCAAACAACCGTATAATCTGGCAAAATATGTACTTTGGACAGAGCTGCAACCGGATTTACAGTATAATAAATTAGGAAGATCCAATTTCACAGACAAGTTAACACCTTTAAGAAATGTGGACGATATGATTCGTTATGCGACTACTCCGGAATTGAAAAACTCTTATACTGCATTAGGGCATTTTATTCGCGCATGGCAATTTTTCCAACTCTCCATGCGGGTGGGTGATGTTCCTTATTCAGAAGCTATTCAAGGAAACAAGGGAATTATAAAACCTAAATACGATACTCAAAAAGACGTATTTAAAGGAATTATTGCCGAATTGGATGCAGCGAATGATCTATTTTCTAAAGGAAGCAATATTCCCGGAGATTTTATCTACAATGGAAACATTGATCAGTGGAGAAGACTTAACAACAGTTTTGAATTGTATGTGCTGATAAACTTATGCAATAAGACCGGAGATTCCGATTTAAATGTGGTCAATAAGTTCAAGGAAGTTGCTCAACGACCTTTAATGCGTGACTTTAACGATAACTTCGCTATCACATTCAATGGTTCCAAAGGTTATTGTTATCCTTGGAGTAATACCCAAACAGACTTAAATGAGTTTACGATATACACCATGTTATCAACAACTTACATCGATCTGCTTAAAAATGCTAAAGATCGACGGTTGTTCTATGTAGCTGAACCTGCAGCATCTTTATTGGCAGCAGGAAAATCTGCTTCAGATTTTGATGCGTATATTGGAATAGAGCCTTCTGATGAATACAGCAAGACTATTTCTCATAAAGATGATGGTTCTTATAGCGATCTGAATAAACGCTATGTCCTATCGGGAACGGCCGAACCCGTAGGTTTATTGTGCCATTGGGATGTTCAGTTCATATTGGCTGAAGCTGCCGTAAGAAACTGGATATCGGATAACAACTAATATGAAAACGGCATCAAAAGTTCTATGAGATTTTATGCTAAATATGTTAGTGCGACTTACACTCATGGTGTTACATTAGATGATAGTTATATCGAGTCTTATCCGGCTACAGTAGCTCTTACGGGTAGTACAGAAAATAAAATTAAACAAATTATTTGTCAAAAATACCTGGCCGGATTCTTCCATAACGAATACCAGGCATGGTTTGAATTTCGACGTACAGGCTATCCGGAATTTGTGTTGAATCCAAATACGAATTCAAATCCAACAGATAACACCAAATTCCCGACAAGATGGCAATATCCTCAAAATGAAATCGATTATAATTCGGATAATTTGAAAGAAGCTGTTAGTCGACAATACAATGGTAGTGATGATTTCAACGGGATTATGTGGATATTACAAAAATAAGATGAAACGATATAAATTTATTATTCTATTATTTTCATATATACTGATTTTCGGAAATTTATCTGCAATCGATTTTCGTTTCAATTCCAATGGGAAGTTCAAGATCGCACAAGTGACAGACAGTCATATTATGGCCGATTCGATTGCCAACTCAAAGGAAACAGTAGATATGCTCAATCAAGTATTAGATGCAGAAAAGCCTGATCTCGTTATTTTTACCGGTGACATTGTCACCGGTAAACCTTATAAAGAAGGATTTGAAATGGTAATTGCTCCTGTGATTGACCGTAAAATCCCTTATGCTTTATTATTCGGAAATCACGATGACGAACAGGATTTAACACGCAAGGAATTAGCCAATCTGTTGATGAAATATCCTCATAATGTCAGCCAGTTGAAAAAGATAGAACCTGTTTCCGGATACGGTAACTATACACTGGAAATAAAAGGCCATCACGGAGATAAGGTACAAGCTGTCCTTTACTGCATGGATTCGCATGCTTACAGTACATTAAAGCAAGTAAAAGGCTACGGATGGTTTAACTTCGACCAGGTTGAATGGTATCGCAAACAAAGTGAAAAATATACTTTGAATAATGGCAAAATGCCATTACCGGCTTTGGCTTTCTTCCATATTCCGTTGTTGGAATACCGGGAAGGATAACCAAATTAAAAAATGGAATACGCGTAATCGAACTTACCGAAGGTAGCCGTAGTTTTGAAACTTGGATACGTTTAGATGATACAACAACAATCTACAAAGTAAAATATCCTGATGATCTATCTCCTTCAGAATAACAAATTTACAAAAGGCTATAATTTATAGAAAAACCGTTTCCACCGGTATTTTCCGCTAACAGGATCTTTTGATTTCCAGATTAACCAGGCCTTTCCGATAATATGATCTTCCGGCAATAAACCCCAATAACGCGAGTCTTTGGAATCCCAAATCCAATCACCCGCCATGAAATAATAATTTTGTTTGAAAGAATAGGCCTTCAAGGCCTGACCATCGAGACAGACCTGTCCGGAATCGATACTGATTTTCTTATCCGTCTCATACTCTATCAGGTTCCGGTACAAGCGATAATTGATTGTATCGAGGGTTATCCGGTCGCCTGCCCGCGGAACATACAACGGGCCAAATTTTTTTATGTTCCAATTGTAATGAATCGTATCGAAAGGAAAACATTGATAAGTCCCGGGAATTATTTCCTCCTTTTTCTTTTTGGATAACTGCTGCTGATAGGGGAAATAACCCAAGGTATCGGAAACACCCTTTACTTTATAAATAGCATGATCGATAAAAACAGTATCTCCCGGAATAGCCAGACAACGCTTGACATAAACAACATTCAAATCCATTTCAATTTTGTTCCAGTTGTGAGCATAAAGGAAATTAAAAACCAGGACATCATTCCGTTTAACCGGTCGGACTCCCTTAAATCTTCGTGTTTCCACCTTTTTCCCTTTCAAAAAATCAAAATTTTTATATACCCTCGGACCGGGAACCAGTTTATTTACCAGAATATAATCTCCGGCCTCGATGGCAGGAACCATGGATAAAGAAGGTACTTTAAAAGATGCAAACAGAAAAATACGCAAGGAAAGGGCGAAGGAAACCGAAATAATAATCACCAACATTCCTTGAAGAATCACTTTTAGTATTTGTTTTAATCTTTTCAACATAAAACGAATCTGCCAATACACCAATTCATAACAACCGTATAACAAAGTATAACAACCATATAACAATCGTATAACCTAAAACTTACAACCTAAAAGCCTCTTCATTTCCCTTCTCATTTCTTCAACCGCCGTAGAATGTACTTTCGGTTCCTTAGTCAATACAATGGAAGCCATTTTTCCGGCTTTTTCCTTTTGTCCGGATTCGAGGTACATTTTTGCCAGCAAATAGTACGGATACATCCGGTTCGGGACAATATGAGTCGCTTTCAAGAAGCATTTTTCCGCTTCCCCATACCGTTTCAATGCCTGGTGATTTTTCCCCATAATATTGTACAGCATCGGGTCGCAATCGATTCGTACCGCTTTCTGTAAAACGCAATTGGAAGCCTCATATTGTTCCGATTTGGAAAGA
>JAITTA010000326.1 GCA_031287395.1 Dysgonamonadaceae bacterium
CGCTGAAATCCTGCGGAATGACCAGAGCCAATTTGATTTTTCCTTTACGGAAACAGGCTTCTATTTCACGAAAAGAATTCAAATTCTCTTTCAGGTTAAAATACCGGCTACCGTTTATGCGCTCAACGATTTGACGGGAAGAGGTCGTTTTTGATTCGTCGAATACGGCAAACGGAGTATTCGTAATTTCCGTACGAATGGCAAATCCGAAGATGATCAACTGGATCACGGGCATGGCCAGTAGCATCATCATGGTGCGTATATCCCTGAAAATATGCAGAAATTCTTTTTTTATAAAACTACCGAACTGTTTCATGAGTTTTTTGCTTTTCTTGCCAATGATTGGAACACATCGTCCATGTTTTCCGCATGGAATGTCTTTTTGAGGTTGTCCGGACTATCCAAGGCTTCGATTTTCCCGTCGACCATGATGGAAACCCTGTTACAATATTCGGCTTCGTCCATGTAATGCGTTGTGACAAAGACTGTGATTCCTTTTCCGGCAGCCTGGTAGATCATCTCCCAGAATTTCCTGCGGGCAACCGGATCCACCCCCCCGGTAGGTTCGTCCAGGAAGACAATCTTAGGCGTATGGAAGATCGATACGGCGAACGATACTTTTTGCTTGATACCCAATGGGAGCGATTTTACCAGGGTATTTCCTTCCTTGTTCAACTCCAGTTCTTTCAGTACTTCGCCGGTTTTTGAAAAGATGTTTTTAGAGGACATTCCGTAAATACCGCCGAATAGCCGCATGTTTTCGGCTACGCTCAAGTCTTCATATAACGAAAATTTCTGACTCATATATCCGATGTTCCGTTTGATGTTGTCCGATTGTTTATAAATGTCGAAACCGGCTACAAAGCCTTTTCCCGAAGTAGGAGAAAGTAGTCCGCAAAGCATACGCATCGCAGTGGTTTTCCCGGCGCCGTTGGCTCCGAGAAATCCGAAAATTTCACCTTTTGATACTTCGAAGGATATACGATCGACTGCTGTAAAATTGCCGAAACGTTTTGTGAGATTTTCTGTTGCAATAACTGTGTCCATTTTATTCCATTAAGTGAATGAAACAATCTTCCACGCTTGGAGTAATTTCTTTGGCATCGATGTTTGGAACATCATCTTTGAAAGTGACGTGTAAATATTCGCCAAAGATATATACCGAGTTTACCTGAGGATCTTTCCTGAGTTGCTCCAATAGATGGTAATTGTTTTCTGTGCGTATCGCAAATAGCTTTCGCGGGTATTCCCCGATAATTTGTTCCGGAGTGGAGATAGACAAGATCCTTCCGGACTGAATCAAGGCGATACGGTCGCACCGGGATGCTTCGTCCATATACGGAGTTGAAACCAGAATGGAGATGTTTTCCTGCTTCAAACGTTTGAGCATTTCCCAGAATTCTTTCCGGGATACCGGATCGACTCCGGTAGTCGGTTCGTCGAGGAATAACACCTGTGGTTTATGGATGAGGGCACAACACAATGACAGTTTTTGTTTCATCCCACCCGACAATTTACCGGCTTTCCGGTTTTTAAAGGGTTCTATTTGGATGTAAATATCCCGTATCAGATCATAATTTTCTTCGATAGATGTATTGAAAACACGAGCGAAAAAATCCAGATTTTCCTGTACGGATAAGTCCCGGTACAATGAAAATTTCCCCGGCATGTATCCTATCATATTCCGGATTTCCCGGTATTGTTTCACCACATCCAATCCGTTGACGGAAGCATTGCCTTTGTCGGCGAGCAATAAAGTCGTCAGGATACGGAACAAAGTCGTCTTCCCGGCTCCGTCAGGGCCAATCAGTCCGAACAACTCGCCTCTGTTAACATGGAAGGAAATATTGTTCAGGGCCTGGGTTTCGCCGTATTTTTTGGAAATGCCGGAAATCCGGACGCCCCAGGCGCCGGAAGGAGATAAGTTAAAATCCGACGTCGCCATACATTCCGATTTTTATCAATCCGTCGGTATTTTCTACGGCAACCTTTATTGCATATACCAAGTTTTGCCGTTCGTCTTTCGTTTGAATCGTTTTGGGAGTGAATTCCGCTTTATCCGAAATCCAGGATATTTTCCCGGAATAAATCTTACGGTCTTTTCCAAAGTTGATATAGACGGTAACATCCTGTCCCGGTTTTATTTTTTCCAGTTGCTCGGAAACCACGTACGCTCTTAAAAAAAGATTTTTAGTATCTGCAATTTTGTATAGAGGTTTACCCGGAATAACCACTTCTTTATTTTCCGCATATTTATTCAAAACCGTCCCTTCTACCGGATTGATGATGCGGCATTTATCCAGTTGATCCTGAATCTGGGCAATCTGAATTTCGTACGTCATGCTTTCTTCATTCAGGCTGTTGATTGAGGTGGAAAGGGAATTGATTTGTGCCTCCAGAGTTCCTTTCAGTACCTGTAACCGGGAATTGGCATCGTCCACTTGCTTTTGTGTTGCGGCGTTGGCTTTGAACATCTTTTCCGCCCGGTTCTTTTCCAGTTCGGCTTTTTGGATTTGTTCTTTGGTGGCCGAGATTTGAACGGCCATGTTCGGCCGGCGTGCACTGACTGCTTTTTGCGCGGTTTGCAATTGTAATTTCTTCAAATACAATTGGGTGCTGTCCACGTATCCGAGATATTGTC
The DNA here is from genome assembly GCA_031287395.1 of Dysgonamonadaceae bacterium. Lineage (GTDB taxonomy): Bacteria > Bacteroidota > Bacteroidia > Bacteroidales > Azobacteroidaceae > BNXB01. The sequence goes on from JAITTA010000326.1 coordinate 2,642, forward strand.
CTTGGTACAATAAGTCTCCTTCGGTTACATCAAATTGTTCCAATTTACCCGCCGCTTCCGAAGAAACAATGACTTCGGTCGCTTCGAATGTTCCCGACGCGTCTTGTTCGAATTTACTGCGATTACATGATGAACTCAACAAAAACAATAATATAATTGCGTAATTGAGAATTGAGAATTTTTTATTCCATGTTTCCATATCTATTCCTTCATTTTTTAATTTCCTTCATTTCTTTCATTTTTCACTCCCCCTTTAGGATCCTGTAATTGTAAATACTCATCAAATATTGGATTTCATGCAGGATTTTAGACTGTCTGGACAGGTTTTCCGCATGAATATCCCGTATCAGGTCGTTGACGGTATAGATACCGTTTTCGTATTTATTTTCCGAAGCGGTTTTAACCCTGTTCCGAAGGGAGATGATTTCGTCGTCTTTCCGCATCAGTTCTTTTGCTTTCAGTACTTCATTGTAAATTTGGATAAGTTGAAGATTGGTGTTGAAAGCGAAAGTTTCTTCCAGGGTATTCATGCGGTTTTTATCGATAGCAATCAATTTTTTTTCATTGTTTTTTGTATAAAGATTTCCGAAATTCCATGTCAGTCGGAACCCGCCGATTGCAAAGAGGTCAAAATGGTTGGATAACAGGTTCAATCCGGGTTTGCCATATCCTCCCTGGGCAAAGAGAGAGAGGCGGGGCCTGTTTTTAGAAGCGATCAGATTTTCCCGGGCATCGAATAATTCCCGTTGTTTATTAAACAGGATCATTTCCGGACGATGGATGCCGGACGTCGGGTCCACGAGGATCTCCGAGGGTTTTTCCAACGTTGTTTGTCCGGTAATTTTTTCGTTCATCAGAGCCGAAAGCATTTCCAGACAGGTTTTCCGGAGCGAAAGTAATTCGGTCTTTTTCTGTTCGTTGTTTAATAACTCGACATGAATAGCGTCCACATCGGATAAAGTTGCCGTTCCGTTTTCAAACATTGCATTTGCCGTATCATAACTATTTTTCAGGTCTTTCTCCAGGATATCCAGTTGTTTTAATTGTTCGTCCAGAGTGAGTATCCCGAAAAAAATCCGGTTGACCTGAGTGCGGATGGCGTATAACTCGACTTCTACATTTTGTTTTTCCACTTCATTTCCTGCCCGGATGATTTTTTTCTGAGAATTTGTATTTCCTCCGTCCCAGATCGTTTGCGACAGGTCGATTGCGACTTTGTACTGATCTTTGTCGATTGTGGGTACGTCGATTCCCGGCATACTGACCGGAAAATGTACGACATCCGACTGGTAACTAAGTTGGCCGTTCAAACTCAATTGTGGCAGGTATGTTTTTGAAAGATTGGAAAGATTGTATTCTTTCGATTGCTCGATCAGTCCGAATTGCCGGATCTGGGGATAATTTTCCCTTGCTTTTCGTTGACAATCATCGATTGTCAAATTCCTTTGCGCCAGCGTATTTCCATTAAGGAGGCAGAAAGCGGAACAAAAAATGATTAATACTTTCTTCATTTACTTTTTAAGTTATAAGTGAGTTGTGCATAAGCCTCTGTGTACCAGGTACCGTTACTTTTCGATTTTCAACATCGATTTGATCCAAACCGGTATCAGTTGACGTCTTTCTTCAATGAATTGATCAAATCCGTTGTCGTCCCATTTAGTCAGAATTTTTATCATTGGTCTTGCCGCAAATGGAAAGATTGTCATGGATATCAGATTTATAATAATATGGAACGGATCGATGTTTTCGATGCCGGTAATTTTCATTTGTTCTTTTGCTTGCCGGATTGTAACGATTTCCTGAATTGAAATATCCGGAATACCGACCTGTTTTTTGAATTTCTCAGGGTCGGATTGTATTTCTCCAAGAATGAATAGGGGGAGATTCGGATTTTTCTTTAAAAGATCTATATACAAACCGGTAATTTTGTCGATTTTTTCCGAAAGAGAAGTTGATTCTTCATTGATTAGCCTCTGGAGTTGGATAAAGAGTTGTCCGAGGCTTTCTTCTATAACAATCTTGAATAATTTCTCTTTGCTTCTGTAATAATAGTTCAACAGGGCCAGGTTGATTCCGGCTTCTTCGGCAATATCCCGGGTCCGGCTTCCGGCAAACCCTTTTTGCTGAAAAATTTTGAATGCGGCCGCCTTGATCTTCTCTTCTGTGCTGGCGTCTTTATTTACCCCTTTTTCCATAATGAAATAGATTGAATGATGATACAAATATATGTTGAATTTTTGAATTAAACAAATGTTTTAATCAAATGTTTAAAACAGGTGTTATTATTTGTTTGAGTACGAAAAAAACGTAAAAACGTAAAACGTATCATGTAAAACATATTTGTTAATTAAAATATTAGCAGTAACTTTGCTCCACTTAAAATGTGTTTTTTATTGAACTTGTTGAAAATTAATAAATTAAATAAAAATATTCGAATGAACATTACATTAGACAACGTTGACCCTGTAAATGCCGTACTGAAAATGGAAGTTGTAAAAGCCGACTATGCGGAAGAAGTGGAAAAAGTGCTCAGGAACTTACGCCAGAAGGCTGCAATTCCCGGGTTCCGTGCGGGAAAAGTCCCTATTGGTGTGGTGCGGAAAATGTATGGTAAATCGGCTTTGATAGAACAGGTAAATAAAGTAGTATCGAATAACCTTTATGATTATATCCGTAATAATAATTTGAATATTCTGGGTGAGCCTTTGCCAAATGAAACCGAACAAAAAGAAATGGATTTCGACAATCAGGAAGATTTTGAATTCTTCTTTGATCTGGGATTAGCTCCTGAAATGAAAGTCAAATTGACTAAAAGAGATAAATTGCCTTATTATTCTATCCTGGTGGACGATGATTTGGTCGATAAACAAATCAACAATTATAAAGTCAATTTCGGTAATTATACCCAGGTTAAAAAAGTAGAAGATAAAGATATGGTGAAAGGATTGTTCGTCGAATTGGACGAAAATGCCCAGCCGAAAGAAAACGGAATTCATATTGAGGGAGCCGTGATGATGCCTTCTTATATGAAAGATGAAACGGAGAAGAAGAAATTCATGGGAGCCAAAAAGAATGTGGTGATTACTTTTAATCCTTCAAAAGCGTACGAAGGTTCGGAAGTGGAACTTTCTTCCCTTATGAAAATCAAAAAGGAAGAAGTGAAAGATCATACAGGTGATTTTACTTTTGAAATAGCAGAAATTACCCGTTATCAGGAAGCTGAGATGAATCAGGATTTGTTCGATAAGGTGTTTGAGCCGGGAACTGTCAAAACGGAAGAAGAATTCAGACAAAAAGTCAGGGAAATGATTGCTGCCCAATATATTCCTGACAGTGATTATAAATTTTTGTTGGATTCCCGTAAATTATTAAAAAAGAAGGCCGGAAAAGTTGAATTTCCCGATATATTCTTGAAACGTTGGTTGATACTTTCCAATACCGAGCGTACACCGGAATCATTGGAAACCGACTATCCGAAAATTATCGAAGACCTTGAATTCCAATTGATTAAAGAAAAACTGGTGAAAGAAAACGGGATCAAAGTGGAAGAAAATGATTTGATGGAATATGCCGGGAGAGCCGTAAGGGCACAGTTTGCTCAATACGGAATCCCTAATGTCCCGGACGATGTTTTGGATGGCTATGCAAAGGATATGCTTAAAAAAGAAGAAACGGTACGGAATTTGATTGACAAAATTATTGAAGATAAGCTCACCGGATGGCTCAAAGAAGTTGTTACATTGGAACCCCAAGAGTTGACGGTAGATGAGTTCAGGAAATTATTTGAATAAAAGTTGTGAGTTGTAAGTTGGCTTACGCACGAAAACTTAAAACTTATGACTTGAATCTTAAAACTTAAGAAAATGAACGATTTTAGAAAATTTGCGACCAAACATCTGGGAATGAATGGTCTAGCGCTTGACCAATATGTGAAAGATTACGATATCCGGGCTCAAAGGGAATACCTCAATCCGTATATCCTGGAAGAACGTCAGTTGAATGTAACTCAGTTGGATGTTTTTTCCCGCCTGATGATGGATCGTATTATTTTCCTGGGTACTGCGATTGACGATTATACTGCCAATACGATTCAGGCTCAGTTGCTGTATCTCGATACCGCGGACCCCGGCAAAGATATTTCTATTTATATCAACTCTCCGGGAGGTTCTGTATATGCAGGATACGGAATTTACGATACCATGCAGTTCATCTCTAGCCAGGTATCCACAATCTGTACGGGCATGGCCGCTTCTATGGCCGCTGTTCTTCTGGTTGCCGGTGAAAAGAGTAAACGGATGGCTCTGAAACACTCCCGTGTAATGATTCATCAACCTCTCGGAGGTGCGCAAGGACAGGCTTCCGATATCGAAATCACAGCACGTGAAATACTTAAGATTAAGAAAGAAATTTATACTATCATTTCCGAGCATTCGGGTCAACCTTATGAAAAAGTTCTGCAGGATGGAGACCGTGATTTCTGGATGAATTCCCAGGAAGCAAAAGAATACGGAATGGTAGACGAAGTACTCATTAAAAAATAAATATGTACGTATGAAAAATGAAAGTGTCCGTTCCAATAAGTTACAGTCTGGATTCTTAACTCTTAATTCTGAACTCTCTCTATGGCTAAATTGAACGAATATTGTAGTTTCTGCGGACGACCCAAAAAAGAGACCAGCCTGCTCATTGCCGGTATCAGTGGTAATATTTGTGAATCCTGTGCGGAACAGGCATATATAATTGTACAGGAATCGATGAAACCTTCGGGTAAAACAGCCGCCGGAAGGTTTAAACTCAACAGGAATGAATTACCCAAGCCGATGGAGATAAAAGATTTCCTGGATCAATATGTTATCGGGCAGGATGATGCAAAACGTTACCTGTCGGTTTCGGTTTATAACCATTATAAACGTTTGATGCAAAGTGCAACGAACGATGATGTTGAGATTGAAAAGTCGAATATTATTATGGTGGGACCTACCGGGACGGGAAAAACTTTGCTGGCCAAGACCATTGCGCGGTTGCTTAAAGTTCCGTTTACCATTGTGGATGCGACTGTCCTGACGGAAGCAGGTTACGTGGGCGAAGATATTGAAAGTATCCTTACACGACTACTCCAGGTAGCCGATTATGATGTGGAGGCCGCACAAAGAGGGATTGTGTTCATCGATGAAATCGATAAGATTGCACGGAAAGGAGATAACCCTTCCATCACCCGGGATGTGAGCGGGGAAGGTGTTCAACAGGGTCTGCTGAAACTCCTGGAAGGTTCGGTTGTGAATGTGCCGCCCCAGGGAGGACGTAAACATCCGGATCAGAAAATGATTCCGGTGGACACGAAGAATATCCTTTTTATATGTGGAGGCGCATTCGACGGAATTGAAAAAAAAATCGCACAAAGACTCAATACGCAGGTGGTAGGTTATTCTGCTGTCAAAGCCAAAAGCCATATCGACCGGGATAATTTACTCCAGTACATCAGTCCGCAGGATCTGAAGTCATTTGGCCTGATCCCTGAGATTATCGGGAGGTTGCCGATTTTGACTTATCTTAACCCTTTGGATAGAAGTACCTTGAGAAATATCCTGACAGAACCTAAAAACTCTATTATTAAACAATATGTCAAAATGTTTGAGATGGATGGCGTCGAACTGACTTTCAATGATGAAGTCCTGGATTATATAGTCGATAAAGCGATCGAATTTAAATTGGGAGCCAGAGGCTTACGATCGATTACGGAAGATATTATGATAGATGCCATGTTTCATTTTCCTTCCACCGGAGAGAAAAATTTGCATATAAATCCGGATTATGCCCGGGAAAAAGTTGAGAAATCGAAAACCAAACGGCTAAATGTTGCCTGAGCCCCACTAATAATAAATTTTTATCAAAAAATATTTTCAAAATTATTGTGATTTTTAGATCCAAATGATATATCTTTGTTTTATATGAAACGATGATAATCATTGAAAACAAGATGGCAAAGAAAGATTTTTTAACAGAAGAACTTAAAAAATATTTTGGTTTTGATACATTTAAGGGAAACCAGGAAGCGGTGATTCGTAATGTGTTGGCAGGAAAAGATACTTTTGTCTTGATGCCTACCGGTGGAGGTAAATCCTTGTGTTATCAGTTACCTTCATTATTGATGGATGGAACGGCTGTCGTAATTTCTCCCTTGATTGCCCTGATGAAGAATCAGGTCGATGCCATGCGTAGTTTTAGTGAGAGCAATGGTGTTGCTCATTTTATCAATTCTTCTCTGAATAAAACTGCCATTGATCAGGTAAAAGAAGATATCCTCAGCGGAAAGACAAAACTGCTGTATGTGGCGCCGGAATCATTGACGAAAGAAGATAATGTGGAATTTCTGAGACAGGTAAACGTGTCGTTTTATGCTGTGGACGAAGCGCATTGTATATCTGAGTGGGGACACGATTTTCGCCCGGAATATCGACGAATACGCCCCATAATCAATGAGATATCGAAAAAATCGGTCATTGCTCTGACCGCAACGGCAACTCCTAAAGTACAGCATGATATTCAGAAAAACCTGGGAATGATGGATGCGGTGGTTTTCAAGTCGTCGTTCAACCGGTCGAACCTGTACTACGAAGTCAGGCAGAAAACCGGTGATGTCGATAAAGATATCGTCCGGTTTATCAAGGGCCAGGAAGGAAAAGCAGGGATTGTGTATTGCCTTTCCCGTAAAAAAGTGGAAGATTTTGCCGAAATTCTTAAAACAAACGGAATTAATGCATTACCATATCACGCGGGAATGGATTCTCAAACCCGTACCGGT